>DATJDF010000317.1:0-21190 GCA_035497555.1 Arachidicoccus sp.
TCCTTCGGTTTAGGTGTCGTTTTGATAACAGGTACGTCTTCTTTGGTATCTACAACAGGTTTGTATTCTTTTGGCTCTGCTTCAGAGGCGACCATTGGTGGTGGATTATCAGTCTGCTGCTGATCAGCAGCAGAAGGTTCACCCGGTAATTGCGGTGCAATATCACCCATACCCTGATCGCTGTTTCCAAGATTGACTTCAATGCCATTATCTATAACGGGTGCAGGCGGTACTGGCAATTTCCAGCTCGCAAAAATCAACCCAATGATTAATGCAGCGCAAGTCACCGCAGTATAGCCCAAAGCTTTAATATTTTTCGATTTTTCCTGGTTTTCCAAATCAGAATGAATTTATTATCAACAAATTTACTAAAAATTGCAGAAGAACCTATATTCCTCTATAGAAACCTTCGATTTGGGAAAAAGTTTAACCAATGATGAAGCATTTTATTCAGTGAACAGGCAAAAAAATGGACACCGGTATGAAAATGATAAATGTTAATAACACAGGATATGGATACAAATATTTGGCAATCAATACATAGTATAAATATTTATATTATTAAATTTCCGAATTTAGCCTTTCACATATTGGCTACATTCCCTTATTTTTGTACACATTATTCTTAAAATTAAAATTATTGATTTCTAATGGCTGAAAAAATTAAAGTAGCCAATCCGGTGGTAGAATTGGATGGCGACGAGATGACACGAATTATTTGGAAATTCATTAAAGACAAATTGATTCTTCCATATGTAGATGTGGACATAAAATATTATGATTTGGGAGTAGAACATCGTGATGCAACGGATGATCAGGTAACAATTGACGCTGCCAATGCCATCAAACAATATGGTGTCGGTATTAAATGTGCCACCATTACTCCAGATGAACAGAGGGTAAAAGAATTTAACCTAAAGCAAATGTGGCGTTCCCCTAATGGAACAATACGTAATATATTGGATGGCACGGTTTTTCGTGAACCTATTGTTTGCCAGAACGTGCCCCGTTTGGTCCCCAACTGGACAGCACCTATCTGCATCGGCCGTCACGCATTTGGTGATCAGTACCGTGCTACGGATTTTGTTACAAAAGGCAGAGGAAAACTTTCCATTAAATTTGAAGGTGAAGACGGAACAGTCCAGGAATTTGAAGTGCACAATTTTAATGGTGATGGTGTAGCCATGGCCATGTATAATACGGACGAAAGTATCCGTGGCTTTGCACATGCATGTTTTAATCAGGCACTCGCCAAAGGCTGGCCACTTTATTTATCAACAAAAAATACCATCCTGAAAAAATACGATGGTCGTTTTAAAGATATTTTCGAAGAAATTTACCAGCAGGATTACTTCGCTAAATTTGAAGCAGCAGGTATTACTTACGAACACAGACTTATTGATGATATGGTTGCCTCTGCTTTAAAGTGGCATGGGAACTTTGTGTGGGCGTGTAAAAACTATGACGGGGACGTCCAAAGCGATACAGTTGCACAGGGATTTGGCAGTTTAGGTTTGATGACCTCAACCCTTGTCACTCCTGACGGTAAAGTAATGGAAGCCGAAGCAGCTCATGGAACTGTTACACGTCATTACCGTGAGCACCAGAAGGGGAACAAAACGTCAACCAACCCTATCGCATCTATTTTCGCATGGACAAGAGGTCTTAATTTCCGTGGCAAATTGGATGACAATCAGGCCCTGATTGATTTTGCATCTACACTGGAAAAGGTTTGTATCGAAACCGTTGAGAGTGGTAAAATGACAAAAGATCTGGCGATTTGTGTTTATGGTAAGAATGTAAAAGCAGGTGAACATTATCAAACGACAGAAGAATTTCTGGATGCATTGGATAAGAATTTACAGGCTAAAATTGGTTAAAACCAATCATTTTCCCAAAATATTTGAAATCATATCTGTAATCTAAATGCGTGACGGTTTTGAATAACCGTCACGCATTTGGTTTTAGACATTAAATTATTAATTACATCAAGCAAATGCTCATTATTCCCGCCATTGACCTGATCGACGGCAAATGTGTAAGACTTACACAAGGTGATTATAATCAGAAAAAAATTTACAATGAAAACCCGGTTGAAGTAGCAAAATCCTTCGAAGAAGCAGGCTTAAAACGGCTGCATTTAGTGGATCTGGATGGTGCTAAAGCCGGTAAGGTCACAAATTGGAAAGTATTAGATAATATCGCAGCAGCCACCAACTTAGAAATCGACTTTGGCGGTGGCATCAAATCCAGGGAAGATGTAGATATTGTACTTGGATCAGGTGCCCGATACGCCACAATTGGCTCTATTGCGGTAAAGGACGAACCGTTGTTTTCAAGTTGGCTTGAAAATTACGGCCCTGAAAAATTCTTATTAGGAGCAGATGTCAAAGGAGATCAGATTACCATTGGCGGCTGGCTGGAAACCACCGATCTGTCCGTATATGATTTTATGGAACGATATATTCAGAAAGGCATTCTGCAAATTTTCTGTACGGATGTAAGTAAAGATGGGTTATTACAAGGGCCTTCCCTTCCACTTTATACAAATATCATTAAGAAATTCCCTACCCTTCAATTTATAGCCAGTGGTGGGGTCAGTTCCATTAAAGATCTTGAAGATTTAAAAGACATTGGCTGTTCTGGTGCCATCGTCGGTAAAGCGATCTACGAAGGCAGGATTTCTCTGACTGATCTAAGCAAATTAAATAATTAATAATTATGGTGATGCTTAATCAGGCAAAGGCGGATGTCAAAAGACTTCCATTCACCTGAAGGAACAATAAACGTTAAAAGTAATTGAGCCCGGAGAAATCGACCTTTGCACATTGAGTGAGTTGACTTATCTTCGTGGCACTAAAAATCAAAAATTTAGTCTTATGAACTTGCATGAATATCAGGCAAAACAATTATTGAAGAAATTCAATGTACCCGTACAGGAAGGAATATCCGTAGACTCTGTGATGGCTGCTGAAGAAGCATATCGTCAGATTAAATCAGAGACCAACAGTAAATTTGCCGTTATTAAGGCACAGATTCATGCCGGCGGAAGAGGCAAAGGCACAATAATAGGGAGTGAGCAACACGGCGTTCAGGTCGTTAAAAGTGCAGAAGAAGCCATAAGCGTAGCTCGTAATATATTAGGCGGCACTTTGGTGACCAAACAAACGGGTCCTGCCGGCAAGAAAGTAAACAAAATATTTGTTGCAAAGGACGCCTATTATGATGGCGATCAACCTATTAAGGAATTTTACCTTTCTATTCTCCTTGACCGTTCGAAAGGTCAGAATGTCATCATGTATAGTACCGAAGGTGGAATGGATATTGAAGAGGTGGCAGAAAAAACACCAGAAAAGATTTTCAAGGAGTGGGTACATCCTGCAGGTGGGTTATTAGCTTTTCAGGCGCGTCAGATTGCCTTTAATCTCAATTTGAGTGGACAGGCATTTAAAAATTGCGTCAAATTTGTGACCAATCTTTATAATGCCTATGTTGGAACAGATGCTACCATGCTGGAAATCAACCCCTTATTCAAAACATCTGATGATAAAATTATAGCAGTCGATTGTAAATTAAACATCGACGAAAATGCTTTAATGCGTCATCCTGATATTGAGGCCCTTAGAGATGTAACGGAGGAAGATCCAACGGAAGTTGAGGCTGGACAATACAATCTGAACTTTGTCAAACTGGACGGTAATGTCGGTTGTATGGTCAACGGAGCAGGTCTTGCCATGGCAACCATGGATATGATTAAATTAAGTGGTGGCGATCCTGCCAATTTCCTTGACGTTGGTGGCACCGCAAATGCCGAAACAGTGGAAGCTGGATTTAGGATCATTTTAAAAGAGCCTAATGTAAAAGCCATATTAATCAATATCTTTGGCGGCATCGTTCGGTGTGACCGTGTTGCAGCAGGTGTTATTGAAGCTTTCAAAAAATTGGGTAACATTGAAATCCCTATTATTGTCAGATTGCAGGGTACCAATGCAGAAGAAGCCAAGAAATTAATTGATGAAAGCGGTTTAAAGGTACAATCTGCCATTCTACTGAGCGAAGCAGCAGACTTAGTAAAAAAAGCAGTTGCTTAGTTCCCAATAATTCAATAAGCATAATGTGCTGCAGTCTTTTACTGACCACATTATTGCTACATATAAAAGATCAGCTCATTTTAAAAAAATTGGGCTGGTCTTTTTTTAATACCCGGTATGCCATCTATTTTTCGCAATACG
The DNA here is from genome assembly GCA_035497555.1 of Arachidicoccus sp. GTDB lineage: Bacteria > Bacteroidota > Bacteroidia > Chitinophagales > Chitinophagaceae > Arachidicoccus. Next base: position 4,233 of record DATJDF010000317.1, read on the forward strand.
CCTGGGTTAGCTACTTAAAACAGCGTGGTATAGCCAATATGCACTTTGGCCTTATTCAAACCAAAAGAATTTTCCTTATCCTTACCCGTGGCAATGCTAAAATTAAATATCCCGGCTTTAGTCTCAAAGGCCATTCCCAGACCAAAACTCAGGTAAGTATCCCTGTCCTGCCGGTTACCATTTTTAAATTGTGACCAACCAAAATCCGTAAAGCCGAAGAAAAAGGAGTTACGACCGATCAGATATCGGTACTCCAGACTCCCGACACCATAGGCAGTTGCATAAATACTTTCTTCATCAAAACCTCTTAATAGTTTATGCCCGCCAATCAGGAACATTTCATTGGTAAATACACTGGGGCTCTGATATAAACCCCCATTAGCCGCCGTCTTAAGCACGCTAAATTTGCCCATGGGAAAATAATGCGCCCAGCCAGCCGTTAGCTGAATCTGATACCCTTTTAACTTGACTGTATCGTAAAGGCTTCCATAATCAAATCCATCCGGATCCTGAATCTTGGTAATGGCATTGTTTTTCTTGACCTTTTTGTTCCCCACCAGTGCAGTAGCAGAAAACGCACTGCCGCGTCTCGGATTAAACTGATAGTCCGTGGTATTATCCGAGTATCCAAATCCGACACTCATAGAGCTCACATCCATGATTTCGGGGAGTTGATGGGTGGCGATTATCTCCAGCGTATCTACATCCAGTATCCTGGAAGAAGCCAGATTAAGAAATACCCGCCCCGTCCGCATAGCACTGAATTGATAGATGGCACCGATATTACCAAAGGCATTTACGTAGGCCGAATCCTTTTTATACAACCCAAATGCCATATCGATGCCGAATGGTGATTTGAAAAGGTAAGGCCGTTGGAAGGCCAGATCGATACGGGGCGACTGTGGTTGCAATTGCTGCCAATTAATATCAAGGGATTCACCACCTCCAAACGCGTTTTTAAGGTTAAGGGCCACCTGACCCGTCAATTGCAATTTTCCACCCTCCTGCCCGTTTGCCGGCATAAAGCCAATAATCGCATCTACCTGATTGGTTAATTTTTTATCCAAATAGACATTTAGCACAGCACCATTATTTAGCATTGTAATATCTGAAGGACGGACCAACTCTACATAAGGTAAATTGTGTAAGAGTCTGTCTATCCCCCCAAGTTTGGATTGATTAAAAGCTTCCCCCGACTGAATACTCAGGTAATGATGCAAAAAGTTATCGGAGACTTTAGCGCTGCCATGAATCAGGATGGTATCAAATGTGTAATAGGTCCCTTTATTTACAAACAGACGCGCACTTATTGCTGATTGAGTCTGTCCCTTTAGCATAGATGCAGTTGGAGTCTGCGCAAATTGAACACTATCCAGACCAATACTGGCAAAAGGGTAGCCGTTGCTCAGGTAATATCCTAATAACGCCTGAAAAATCCGGTCAAGCGAACCCCGTTGTACCGGACTCGCTTTAATCTGGTCCGTTCGTATTCCCAGATTCTCTAATATTTGCCGATCAGTGGCAGATATCTGAATCGATTTCCACCTGTATTTGGCACCCAAGTAGAGACGGGCCTCTAAATGCTTTGGATTCAATTGGAGAACGGTATCTACAGAAGCGGCAATATATCCATAGGCCATCAGACTTACAGGTAACCCGGATAAATACTGCCAGCAGGAATCAGTTGTAGGGAAATACTTAATGAAATTTAAATGGACATCTAAAGGCAGAGAATCTGACGGTATAATGGTTAATTCTATACTATCTTGCAAAGGGATTTGTGCATGACTTGTATCAGCTATAGAGAGGAAGACAAAAACTAATCCCAAGCACCAGACACTTATGTGAAGGTGATGAGTCATCATTGAGCGTATCTGATAAAAAAATCGTTTAATGATTGGCATTGGCCTGGTCAAAATTAAAGCATTCCGGTAACCGGTTGGCGGAAAATCATGTTCGAACTGAACTGAACATGTGTGAAAGTTCCCCAACAAGTATTAGGTTTGCCCAAAAGTTAAAGATAACTTTATACCTGTTATTAACGTGTAGTCAATTTTATTATTATGGATCAGCCAATTTCCTTTACTGAAGAAAACTATCTTAAAACTATTTATAGCCTTTCGCGTCAGGGAAAAGGCAAAATTGCCAATCTTTCTATTGCCGAAATGTTACATATCAATCCGGCAACGGTAACAGAAATGCTCAAAAAATTAAATGAAAAACATTTTATTGACTATACCCGCATTGATGGCGCTTCACTAACTGCACAGGGTGAATTACTCGCCCTGCGCGTTATACGTAAGCACCGGTTATGGGAATCCTTCCTGGTCAGTAAGCTCTCCTTTTCATGGGACGAGGTCCATGAAATCGCTGAACAATTAGAACATATACAGTCTGATAAACTTATCCGACAATTGGATAAATTTCTCGGATTCCCGAAATTTGATCCACATGGCGATCCTATACCGGATAAAAACGGTAATCTGCCACTTGCCAAGACCTTTCCGCTTTCAGAAATCGAAGCGCCGGGTATTTTTAAACTGATTGGAGTTGCCAATCACACTGCCTCGTTTTTACAGTATTTGGATAAGATGAACATTACGATCAGTGACAAAATAGAGGTCAGGGAGATCCAGGAATTTGATAAATCCATGTTGCTAAAAATCAATAACCGTTCGCCCATGACGATCAGTCATGAAATTGCTAAAAATCTTTTGGTAAGCGATTAATCACTGACGCTTATTATAATTTGAATCAAAAAATAATACAAAGAGAGAAATATACATGAAAAGAAACTTATGTTTAGCGTTTTGCCTAATGATTGCCGGCCTAAGTACCGGATTTGCGCAAAATAATCAAAGCTCCCTCGTTCAGTATGTAAAACCTATTATTGGCACACAGAGAATGGGCCATACCTTCCCGGGTGCCACTGTACCATTTGGCGCTGTGCAGCTCAGCCCGGAGACAGATACCATACCCTATGAGGTCAATGGGAAATACGTAGCTGATGTTTATAAATACTGCGCAGGATACCAGTATGATGACAAAACTATTGTTGGGTTTGCCCATACACATTTTAACGGAACCGGGCATTCAGACTTAGGGGATTTTCTGGTAATGCCCACGGTAGGCAAATTACAACTTAACCCGGGAACAGCCAATGATCCCGCGTCTGGTTTCAGATCCTCATTCTCCCATGAAAATGAATCAGCGACAGCGGATTACTATAAAGTTAAACTCGATGATTATAATATACTCGCCGAGTTGACCACCACAACCCGTGTCGGGTTCCATCAATATACCTTCCCTAAATCCGATAGTGCACATATCATCCTGGATATGATGTATAACCTCTATAATTACCCGGGGAAAAATGTATGGACCTATCTTCGGATTCTAAATGATTCTACCTTGGTAGGTTATCGGCAGACCAATGGCTGGTCCAAAAACAGAACCGAATATTTTGCGATGCAATTTTCCAAACCCTTTAAAAGCTACGGCTATAAAAATTATTCGACCAATGAACCTTATATAGGTTTCTGGCGCCGCTTTAATGTCACAAAAAATTTCCCATTGATTCAGGGACATGATATCCGCGCCTATTTTAATTTTGATACGCAGGAAGGCGAGAAAATTAAAATTAAAATGGCCCTCTCCCCTGTCAGTACCGCCGGAGCCCTGGAAAATATGGCGGCGGAAACACCCAAATGGGATTTTGAAAAAGTGGTAGCCGCTGGTCAGCAGAGGTGGGAAAAGCAACTGGAAAAAGTGAAGATAGAGACTATAAGCGACAGTGATAAGGTTAATTTTTATACCGCGATGTATCATGCATTTATCAACCCGACTATTTACATGGATGTAAATGGTAATTATAAGGGGTTGGATCAGCAGATTCATAATGCCAAAAAGGACGGCTTCACCAATTATACGACTTTTTCATTATGGGATACACATCGTGCGTTACATCCTTTATTTACATTATTGCAACCTAAAAGAGCCGGTGATATGGTTGCTTCTATGCTAAAACATTTTGATCAGAGTACTTTTCATATGTTGCCCGTCTGGTCAGCCTATGCCAATGAAAACTGGTGCATGACAGGTTACCATGCCGTATCTGTCTTAGCAGATGCCGTCGTCAAGGGCATCGGTGGATTTGACACTAAAAAAGCCCTGGAAGCTTGTATAGCGACAGCTACCAATCCTTATTATGACAATATACCCAATTACGAAAAATACGGCTTTATACCGGATGAAAACAGCGCCACATCTGTTTCCACCACACTGGAATATGCTTATGATGACTGGTGTGTAGCACAACTGGCTAAAAAGCTGGGTCAGCAGGATGTTTATCAAACCTTTAGTAAAAGGGCAGACAATTATAAAAATGTATTTGATCCCTCTATTGGTTATATGCGACCAAAAAACAAGGATGGCATTTTCAGAAAAGAATTTGATCCACTGGAAACCTCCGGGGAAGGCTTCATTGAAGGAAATGCCTGGAATTACACTTTATATGTGCCCCATGATCCTAACGGACTGATTGGCCTGCTTGGCGGTGATAAAAAATTCATTAAAAGGCTGGATGCACTTTATACCACTTATCTGCCAGACAAGTATTTTGAACACACAGAGGACATTACACGTGACGGCCTGATTGGAAATTACGTTCACGGCAATGAACCCTCCCATCATATCGCGTACCTGTACAACTGGACCAGTCAACCCTGGAAGACACAAAGCACCGTACGTATGATTTTAAACTCCCAATACCATAACGGCCCAGATGGACTGGGTGGAAACGACGACACCGGCCAGATGAGCGCCTGGTATATTTTCAGCGCACTTGGCTTTTATCCGGTAGCTCCGGGCAGTGATGCCTATTCACTCGGCAGCCCGCTGGTGAAGGAAGCTGATGTTCAGTTAGAGAACGGGAAGCATTTTATTATAAAGACGGTAAACCAGGGAAAGAAAAATGTATATGTAAGCAAGATTACCTTAAATGGTCAGTTAGTAAAGGATCATACCCTTCATCAATCAGCTATTGTAAATGGGGGAACTTTACAATTCTGGATGAGCGCCAAACACCCATAATATGCTCAGGCTGATTGCAGGCACTAAAGAAAGTAAAATAAAAAAGAACGCCGGTTACAAACTCAATTGTATCCGGCGTTCTTTTATTGTTTAATGCAAGCGGAAAATGGATTATACATCAGAAATGTAAATTTAATCCAGCCTCCGAAGTTTATTATTCAATCTGCTATGGTGCGACTAAACGGAAGCCATTCCCATGGATATTGACAATCTCAATCTGATCGTCTTCTTTAAGATATTTACGCAATTTTGCGATGTAAACATCCATACTGCGACCGTTGAAATAAGTATCACTACCCCAGATTTTCTTGAGTGCCTTTTCTCTTGGTAATAAATCGTTCTTGTGTTCAGCAAGCATTTTCAGCAATTCATTTTCTTTGGGAGACAGCGTATGTGTTTCCTCTCCATGAATAAGCTGACGCAGACGGGGATTAAAATGGAATCCACCAAGGTCAAATTCAACATATTCATTCTCTTTATTTACTTCTTCGTTACGCTTGAGAATCGCTTTGATTTTCAATAAAAGGACTTCACTGTCAAATGGTTTGGTGATATAATCATCCGCCCCCAGCTTATACCCCTGTATAATGTCTTCTTTCATAGTTTTTGCACTTAGAAAGAATAAAGGCACATCCGGATTAATATCCCTGATTTCTTCTGCAAGGGTAAATCCATCCATATGCGGCATCATTACATCTAATAAGCAAATATCAGCGCCTTCTCTTTGGAAAGCTGCCAATCCTAACCGGCCATCACGTTCCAAAACAACTTCATAATCATTGAGTTCCAGGTAGTTCTTCAATACCATTCCCAAATTTTGGTCATCCTCACAAAGAAGGATTTTGTATTTTTTAGTTACCATATACTACTTTGTTTTATTTTTAGAATATAAAGATAAGTCATGTTTTATAAAACATTTGCTAATATTTTATAATTTATTACCTATTGGATGACTTTCAGAATTGCTTTTTTCAGGTATTATGCCCACAAATTCTGAGGATAAGCGCCAGCAGCCACCAACTGGTCAATTTCCTTCTTTACAACCGGTGCATCTTCCTTATAGGTCACACCAAACCATTTAGCATCAGTAGCAATAACCTCTATTATACCTTTTTTCTGTTTAATGAAGGTATCGGCAACTTTCGGCATCAGAAACTCTGATTTGAGATCTGTAATGCTATTTTGCAAAAACGGTGTAAACTCTGCTTCACAAAGATCTACAAACGAAGGTGCGAAACAGAAAAAGTTCATACTGACAAAAGTATCAGGATCCATTTCAACTTCCTGATCGCCATCTTCGTATACAACTTTTCCGTCTTTTTTATAAATTTTCAATCTTTCCTCTATGCCAGTCATCTGGCCTTCAACATTGGTTATAATTTCACCACGACTTACGCTGCCATTATCGCTCAATGTATTTTTCAGTTTGTAAGCTATGGAAGCATATACATTTTCAGCGACTTGCCCATTCAGGAAGGCAAATGCCTTCTGAAATGCATCCGTTCCATAAAAATCATCTGCGTTGATCACCGCAAAAGGACCATCAATTTTCCCCTTGCAACATAAAATAGCCTGCGCAGTACCAAAAGGTTTTGTCCTTTCCTGTGGGATATCAAAGCCTTCTGTAAATGACTCCAATTTCTGGAAAACATAATCGACTTCGATTCGGTCTTTCAGCTTGGGTTCAAAAATCTCTTTAAACTCAGCTACAAATTCTTCTCTAATAATAAAAATGACCTTTTTAAAGCCAGCCTGGATTGCATCATAAATTGAATATTCGATAATGGTTTCCCCAGAAGGGCCAAAAGACTGGATTTGTTTCAGACTTCCATAACGACTTGCCATCCCTGCAGCCAAAATTACCAGCGTAGGTTGATTCATAATTGAAATATTTGTTTAAACTTTGGCGAAACTAAAATATTATCGTTTTAACTCCAATTAATTTTTTATAATGTTTTCTGTCCTTCCTGTTCAGCTAATTGATAACCAGTTGTTCCCTCATTATAATGGGAAATTAGCTGTTTTACGCATGGACAAAATACATACAATCGTTAGCGGTAACAAATGGTTTAAATTAAAATATTATCTACAGGAAGCCAGGTCAGGTAATTTTAAAACCATAGCAACCTTTGGCGGTGCTTATTCCAATCATATTGTGGCTACAGCTTATGCGGCCAAATTAGCCGGAATTAAATCAATAGGGGTAATCCGGGGAGAAAAACCGGATTTGCTATCACATACCCTTCAAAATGCACTTGATTATGGTATGCATTTAGAATTTGTCAATCGGGAAGCGTACAGCAATAAATCAGCATTAAAGCAAAATCTGGATCCAAATCAGGATAACTACTGGATTAATGAAGGTGGATATGGTGATTTAGGGGCCATAGGTATCCAGGATCTGTTTAAAAGCGCTCCACTCTGGCAGTATACCCATCTGGTGACTGCGGTAGGTACAGGTACGACTATGGCTGGACTTATCAGAGGCGCCCTGCCCTATCAACAGGTAATTGGCGTAAATGTGCTCAAAAATCAACCAGACATTAAAAATGAAGTGAGCGCTCTCTTAAGCCCGGAGCAACAAACCAAAAACTATCTATTTCTGCCAGGTTACGAATTTGGCGGTTACGCCAAAAAAACACCTGTTCTTATAGATTTTATGAATCATGTCAATTCAATTGTTAACCTTCCGTTAGATTTTGTATACACGGCCAAGACACTTTATGCCTTAGGAGAATACCTTAAAACGGCCGAATTGCCCGCAGATAGCCAGTTACTGTTTATGCATACAGGTGGCTTGCAAGGGAACCTTTCTCTACCTCCAGGCACGCTTCGTTATTAAATCATTTGGTTTTTAACCATCCGCTGGACCATTATTTGCTTTACATTTGTCAGGATTTACAAAGTACACTATTTCATCATTTATCCGAAAGGAAGTAGCCTAACCTACTTCCACAAGACAGGCAAGTTTCTATGAACAAAAAGATTTGGTTTTCTATACTCGCAATTTCCATAACCCTTACGGCCTTCGCTCAGCCTACCCTTCCTGATTTCAGTATCATCAAAGGGACAAAAAACCATACCATTATTTCCTGGCGGAATAATTTTGGCGATATGCTTACGGTGCTCAATATTCAACGTTCTACGGATAGTGTGAGAGGTTTCAGAACCATATACTCTGTCGAAAATCGTACGTTGAACGTCAATGCTTATACAGATAATAAGCCCGCACCCGGAGCTGATTATTATAGGATGTATTATATGCTTAAAAATGGTAGTTATACATTTACGAAAGCAAAAAAGATTGCAACCGGTTTTGTCGCTGATAATCTGCTAACACAACTCGATAGCAGTAAGCATATTACCATCAAAGGTGTGCAGCCCAGAAAGCTGCCATTTAAGCGCATTTACCATCTGGCAGATTCCGTGACCAATCTCACCAGTGACAGTTTATTTTTCATTAATGACACCACCGTCCAGTACGTGAAATACAACGCTGTAGCAGCTATAGCAAGTACCACCGCAAATCTGATTCCCGTTTCCAAATTCCTGTATATGAACGCAGACAGTTACATCGTTCTCAAATTACCGGAAGCGAATCTTGGCCAATACTCCATGACCATTTTTAAAAGAGATGGACGATCTGTTTTATACAAAATACCAAAATTTGACCGTAGTGAAATAATACTAAGCAAAAGCAGTTTCCTGCACAACGGCTGGTACCCCTATGAAATCTACAAAAATGGCAAATTAGAAGAGCGCAGCCGGATGGAAATAAAATAACAGATGACTATGGTGTCAGATTACTTGCATTTACACCGGGTTTCCATTTATCCTTGGGTTCAAAATAATGCCATAAAAGTGCGGAGACTTTTCTGGCTAAATCCCAAGCTTCATTATCTTTCTCCCACCGCTGATCCTGGTTATTCTTGGTTGCAACATAAAAAACATAATCCCCGTGCGGTGCGTTTACCATAACAAGTTCAGAACGGGAAGCATTCACCATCCCCTGTTTGGAAGCAGTCTGAATATATGGAGGTATTTGCGATAAGGCATAACCATCATAAAAAACATGACTCATTTGCCGGTACATACAATCGCTTGATACTGGATCCACAGCCTTTCCCTGACGTATCAGCAGCAATAGCCGCGCCATCTCTCGCGGTGTGGTCTGGCCCCACCCATATGTAGCATAATCCCCTGCTCGCCCCGGTGTTTTAGAATTCACCCGTGTATCCTTAAATCCCATCTTTTCCATCAGGGTATTTACGCTCTGGCCTCCACCTGCTAACTCCTGACACCAGGTGGCAGCAATATTATCGCTGTAACCAATCATGAGTGAAATCAGCACATCAAGGCTTGTACTGCTGCTATCCTGAAAATATTGCACTAACCCGGATCCCCCTCGCTTTCTGGCTGTGTCATAAACCAGCGGTTGATTATAGGTCAGATCACCCATTGCAATTTTATTAAAAATTCCAACCAGGATCGGCACTTTGACGATACTGGCTGTTGGGAAGATCGTATCTGCATTAACAGCGGCAATGCGCCCTGTTTTTACCTGCTCTACATAAATACCAGCAGTCCCATGAAAATCCTTCACCAGTGCTTCCAGTTTTTCTTGTAATGCCCGGTCAGTCCTTGTTTTCTGGGCCATAACAAACCCCGTTGAAATCAGAATCATCATCAGAATAAGAGACAATCGACACATTACTAAATTAGGTTGCGCTGTTGCCGTATTGAAGCTTTCTTGTTGCATAATGTAATTTTGTATTTTTCAGATAGATGCTTTGTCGTTGTTTTTTGCGGTTAACCCAGTATTCAAACTCCCTCCTTTCAACCGCCGCTATATTATTCCAGTCTGATCTAATGATCCACACCGCAGTAGTAATAAAGCTACAGCTAAAAATTTTAATATTTCGATATTTAATGTATGAATCTTAGAGAACTGAAGCGAAAAAATTATAAATAATTTTAATCCCCTATAAATCCTCTATCGTGTTCCGGTGCTAGGCCCTTGGCTTAAGGCTCCAATAAGTCGCTTCCATTTTTTGGACCAAAGGTCATCTCCTTCAATACTGCCAAAAAAAACCTAACTTTCTGCCATGAATAACCGGCCATTAGTCATTCTGCCTTGGATCTTGGGTTTAATAACCATCTTTGGATATTGCTTCCCAACGATGCTTTTTTCACAAAACAAGAAGCCAATTCAAGAGATTGCCAGAACTATTAAAGATTCAAACTTCCAGCAAGTTTTCCATCATCCTGAAAAATACAGGCTGCAAATTATTTACACCCAAATTGACAGGGATAAATATAATCGTCCACACTTTACGACCTACCGCTATCACAGCGCTGCTAAGTACTATTTTAATCCAGCCTCCACTGTTAAAATGCCGCTTGCATTTTTAGCTCTGGAAAAACTTCACGCCTTAGATTCGAAAGTAAAACTGCTTGGGATTACTAAACATACAACCATGCTGACAGATAGCAGTTACATTGGAGAAAACGCTGTAGTAACGGATTCGACCTCTAAAACCGGATTACCTTCTTTAGCGCAGTATATCAAACGAATTTTTCTGGTAAGTGACAATGACGCCTATAACCGCCTCTATGAATTCCTGGGTCAAGGCTATATTAACAAGCGGCTTCATGCTAAAGGCTATCTTCACAGTCTCATTACCCGCCGCTTCGCACCGGCTAGTGAAGACCAGAACCGACATACAAATGCAGTCCGGTTTGTCGATAGCGCAAATCAACTACAATACCTGCAGCCGCCGGCATATAATAAAGACAGCTTTCAATTTGAGGCCACGGTTAAAATTGGAAATGGTTACATGAATAGTAAAGACAGTTTGATTAATGGACCCTGGGATTTTACAAGGGGCAACCGCATGTCCCTGGAAGATCTGACTACAATAGAAAGGAGCTTTCTGTTCCCGACATCTGTACCCATAACACAGCGGTTTGATCTTGACTCATCTGACACACGGTTTCTATTGCAATATATGTCTCAATATCCGGGAGAAACCCAGTATCCAAAATACGATTCAACTGTCTTTTTTGACAGTTTCACCAAATTCTACTTCCGTTATGGAAACCACCATATCCCGAACTATATCCGGATATTCAATAAACCGGGTTGGTCTTATGGCTTTTTGACAGATATCGCTTATATCGTTGACTTCAAACACAAAGTTGAATTTATGCTTAGCTGTACGCTATATGTCAACGAAGACGGCATAATCAACGACGGCCATTATGATTATGACAGCATCGGCTTCCCATTTCTTTATACGCTTGGCCAGGGTATCTATCAATTTGAATTAAAACGCCCCAGAAAGTTCGCTCCGGATTTATCGCATTTTAAGGTTAATTATGAAAAAAGGAATTCACTGGATACAAGGCCATTCATTAACCAGGCAGCAAATTAAATCCGAAGAACTTCTACTACTAAATCCGGTCCTGCCGATTACAGCAATAAGGCCCTTTATACTTGACATAGATCCTATTAAAAGCGTTGTCATACGTTTACAAATTCTGGTCATCATACGCTGAAATCACTAATGAAAAAAGAGCGTGACCACCCCGGGTCACACCCTTTAACAAGCGACAAAAGACAAAGGCTATCGTTTTAGGGTTGTTGGGTATTCCGGTTCAGTATTACAAATGTAAACCAGCACCAGAAATCAGTTCCAAGTTAGCAACAGCCTAACATGCATTTTTATTCTCCACCCCAGCCTTCATTCTGCATCCCTTGTTGTACATCCGGAGGATAAAGTGCAATCTGACCCGTCGGCACGGCGGTGAGGTAGTTTTTCGGATCCTCAAAAACGCGGTTACTTCCTGCTGCATAAGGTGTGAGATAGCCAGCACTGTTATGCGCAGCAGTTGCATCTGCCGGAACTTTCGCTCCCAGAAAAATATCAGGATTTTTAGCATTGTCCATATACCAGCCCTTCTTCCAGCGCATCAGGTCATCAAATCTAAATCCACATAGCATTAACTCCGTTCTGCGCTCCCTGCGGATCTCCCAGATGAGCGAAGTTACGTCTGGATCCTTTGCAGGGTCTGTAAAACTAACCCCGACAATGGCTGTTCCCTGATGTCCTTTCACTTGTAAATCGGGAATAGATGATCTTTTTCGAAGTAAATTAACCGACTTATCCAGATCTGCCTGAGTAATGGTGTATTTGCCCATATCATCCAGTTCAGCGCAGGCCTCTGCATAATTATCCAGAATTTCCGGTAACCAAAAAAGCGGTGCATCTGTGCTGTTATAAGGAGCTAATTGATTCGCATCAGCAGGTTGTAAAAATTTGGCAGGACGGTATCCTGTTGAAGCACTGAAGCCACCGACTAAATGACCTTTATAATACAGGGAATCGCTGATGGTTTCCAGTAATCTTTTATCCCGGTTGGTACGGGTAGCCTCAATCGTGGCGTCCCCTGCGTACTTCTTGGACACCTTAATAGGCAAGCCGTCTGAACAGAGAAAAGACTCTACTGCGTTTTTCGTGAGTCCAGCCATCGGCGTGCTGCTATTGGTATAACCAATGACGGAGTGTCCCAGCACTCCCGGAACATACTGTTTATACAGAATACACTCTGGATCTCCATTTAAGTCCACGGAGCTGTATACTGTCCTGAAATCAGGATTCAAGGAATATCCTTCAGCCATTAACTTGGAACTCGCTTCCTTGGATGCCAGTAGAAATTTATCTGCATCCGGCTCCTGTTTTTCTGTATGGTATTTTCTGTAGGTGCCTTCATAGAGCCCCACTCTTGAAATCAGGGCCAGAGCGACATCTTTGTTGACCGTGTTATCCTGGTCTTCCTGCCTTAAATTTGCAAAGGCAAAATTAAGGTCCGCGAGCACACTGTCCATCACCAATGCACGGGAATCGCGCGGCTTATAAATAATATCGCTTTCAGAAATATCCAGCGATTTATTTATCCAGGGTACATCCCCGAAGGTCTGAACCAGTCTATAATAGGCTAATGCCCTAAAGAAGCGCGCAATGCCTTTCCAGTGATTCATCGCTTCTTCATCCATGGGTACTTTTTCCAGATTTTCCAACATGATATTGGCTTTGCGGATGTTGGCAAATGTCCACTGGCTATTGGATGCAGAAGCAGTCAGCGTAAAATTCTGAAAGCCACTGGAAGCCTGATCATCTGTAAACCAGGAAAAATAAAAATCACCATTCGTGCCAGTCCCGAACCCGGTAAACATTTCATAAAAACCCCAGTTGTAGGTTCTTACATTCTGTTCACTTTTCCAGTATTCATCATTGGAAAATTCATCCAACGGTTTTTTGTCGACAAATTTTGAACAACCTGCAATTACCCCTAGCAGGAAAAAGGCGGCAATTAATGTTTTATATTTCAATATTCGGATTTTCATAATATAATTTTTAAAGTCGTCTCAAAAACTAAAGTTTCACCTGTACACCAAAGGAATACATTTTCTGGATCGGGAAGGTCCTACCTGTAGAAGAACTATACCCATCTAATGCCTCAGGATCAAGTGGGACGCCCAGGCTAGAGACGGTAAAGAGATTTTCGCCACTGACATAGAACCGCACGCTTTGTATTCCACTGCGACCAAACCACATATGTGGCAATGTATAGCCAATAGATACATTTCTAAGTCGCAGATAAGCCGTATTCAGTAAATACTTTGATTGTGGATAGAAATTATTTCCTCCTGAGCCTGAAGGTAAACCCGGTATTTTACCGCTCGCATTACCGGCATAAGGATTTGGATATCTGGCATCTGTATTGTCCGGCGTCCAGTAATCCAGCTGATGGGCATATAAAATATCTCCGCCTCTGAAATTAGGCATAGCCACATCACCAGTTCCCCAATAACTCTGTTTACCGACCCCTTGAAAGAAGAGGTCAAAGTCGAAATCTCTATAGACGCCTCCAAGCCGGAAACTGAACTGATAGCGTGGCTGTGTATTTCCAATCACTTTTAAATCTCCATGATTATCAGCGGAAGATTCACCTCCATCTATAATATGATTACCATCCAGGTCTTTAAATTTCATATCACCCGGACCGTACTTGAAATTACCGGAAGCGAGTGCTGATTGATCGGCAATGCCTGTTGCAAAACTGCCATCTGCCTTAAAATCGGCAGCGGTAAAATAACGATCGCTTTCAAAGCCCCATATGTCCCCATAAGTCAGGCCCGTAAAATTCTGCGATATTAACTTCGCAGCATTCGTCCATTTAGTAATTACTGTCTTATAATCTGTCAGCATAATGGTTCCATAAAGCGAAAAATCTTTGCTGACAGGCAGATTACCATTAATGCTTACTTCCCACCCTCTGGTACGCATCGAGCCATCATTGATCCAGGGTGAACCGGTCCCGAAAGTGCTGGCTACCGCATTTTGTGTCAACATCCCGTCATTAGTCCTCTGGAACCAGTCAAAGGTCAGTGAGAGATTATTATGTAACATACTGATATCCGTTCCCAGATTCAGACTGGTGATCTTTTCCCAGGTCAGCGACTCAGCCACCGCATTAGGCGCACTGATTCCCTGCACATTGATACCACCTGACAACCATGCAATTTGAGAAGGATTCATCAGCGGCAGGTACCTGTTCACACCTCCAATATCCTGATTACCGATAGCACCATAGGATGCTCTGAATTTCCAGTCATTAATGAGTGGCTGAATAAAATCCATAAATTTCTCCTTGCTGATCCGGTAACCTACAGAACCAGAGGAAAAGAAAGACCAGCGGTCTTTACTGGAAAAAGAAGAAGATCCGTCATAACGGCCATCAAGTTCCAGAAGGTATTTATCCTTATAATCATAGTTGATACGACCGAAATATCCCGCAAAAGCGTCTTCCTTAGGACCGCCTGTGGCTTCCATATCCCCAGTCGCCAAATCTAGTTCGCCCTTTGTCGGATCAAGCAGCCCCTTACGCCGAGCATCAAAACCCACACTATCCAGATTCTGTGCGTTAATACCTGCCATCAACTTTAAATGGTGATCACTAGTTAAATGCTTGTCATAGGTCGCATACATATTAAACACGTTAATAGACCGGCGCTGTTGGTTGGATTCCGTATAATTATCACCCGAGGAAGCGATATTGCCCAGCGGCGCACCTACCGCCCAGCTATTGTAAGCAATAACAGGACCACCAACCATATGGCGCATGACATTGTCGCGGACAATACTGTAATCCGCATGAATGTTTAAGTCCTTGGATATTTTAATAGTGGATCCCAGATCTACCCGGCTATAATTATCTTTCACGGTATTGGTCTGTGCTGCATTCAGGTAGGCCGGGATATTTCTAAAGTAATGTCCCTGATAGGTCCCATAAGGCCAGAAAGCTCCCCAGCGCCACATATAATAGAAATAGTTCTGTGTTGCGCCGTAATAGCCGTAGGGATAGTCATACTCAAAGTTACGATAAAGCATTTTGACATTCAGATCCCACCATTTAGTGACTGAGGCATTGATGCCGGCTGTAATATTGTATTTCTGCACCTGGTCAGGATTAACCCGCATAATACCCCCGTCTTTACTATAGCCACTTGAGACATAATAAGACATGTTTTCACTACCCCCGGAAATCCGGATATTATGCTGCTGGCCCGGCTGGGTCCTGAGCATCATTTTCTTTACATCCCAAATACGATAAAAATACGGTGCAGAATTATCACTGATGTCAAAATCTTCGCCCGGGATCATTTCATCTGAAGTTCTATTACCGGCATATTTACTTTTCCATGTCTTAATACCTTCTAGCAATTTCTCCAGATCCATCCCAAATAATTCCGGGGTCGCACCTGAACGTAAATCCGCCTTAATCAGCCCTGGGAGTTCCTGGGTGGGATCAGCAAAATCAGGTAGTGTGGTAGGCTTACTCCAATAGAAATTATTGGAATAGCTCACCGAAGTTTTCTGGTTTCTCCGACCGCTTCTTGTTTTAATCAGTATAACACCAAAGGCCGCTCTGGCTCCATAGATCGCAGTGGACGCCGCATCTTTCAATACAGAAACACTCTCAATGTCATCCGGATTGATGACGGAGAGATCATCTGTTTCCACATTATCCACCATAATCAATGGATTGCCGCCACCTGCCAGCGTCCCACGTCCCCTGATTTTGACATTGGCACCTGCAACCAGTCCACCATTTGAATAACTGATTGACAGACCAGGAGCCGCGCCCTGCAAGGCTTTAATCGGATCATTCAATGGCCGGTCCCGAAATGTCTTGGTTACATCCACTGTACTAATGGCGCCTGTCACCTGACCTCTTTGCTGCTCTCCATAACCAATCACTACGACATCATTCAGGCTTTGTGTTGTCGGTTGTAAAGCGATAATAATCGACTTGTCATCGAGAATGGTAAATTCCTGGCCAATGTGTGCGATATCTGAAAAAACCAGCACGCTATTTACCTTCGCCGAAATTTCAAAATGGCCGGACGAATCTGTTAATGTGCCTACTGTCGTCCCCTTTACCAGAACGGACGCGCCTGCAATGGGCCGATTATCTTGTTGACTGAGTACCTGTCCATGTACATTAATCGGCTGGTCGCCCTTTTCAAGGGCTACCTGTGCATGCACAGACGGCAAAATCAAAAATAGCGCGATCAAAATCGCCGCAAAATGCCAGCATTTCGTGAGCATTGACCTACCGCCAGATTTTGAAGCCGCCGGATAAAAAACCGCCTTTTCACCTGAAAACCGCAGTGATCTGGTTCCATAAAACAACATTGCAGTTCTTCCGTTGTTCTCCTTGGATTTCATAAATAGAGCTTTAATTGTGATAAATTCATTTTAACCGGTTATCTAAATTAATCGTATAAGCAGATTTGCTTT
>DATJDF010000318.1:0-5660 GCA_035497555.1 Arachidicoccus sp.
TCTCTCCCGTTTTGCAACACCTGAGCTGGCTTATCATCAACTCATGCTGGATCTCATAAGACAGCAATGCTTTTCCACAGCGCTGGTACTGCAACCTGGTAAAACAAAAAAAATATTTGTAGACGGCGGATTCAGTAAGAACAGTATTTATATGAACTTACTGGCAATTGCTTATCCGGAGTTGGAAGTCTATGCGGCCTCCATGGCACAAGCCACAGCACTGGGAACAGCCATGGCCATTCACCAGCACTGGAATAGCCGGCCATTGCCTAATGACATTATTGACCTAAAATATTACTCCGCGACGGAGAAAATTGATCTTTAAGATTTAAACTACGGGGTGATATGGTACTTGTTGACTGCCGGCAATGTTTGGTGGTTGCGCTGTTTTGTCCCGTATTTTTTTCTTTTTTTTGACGGGGAACAGATTAAAGTGAATCTCTCAAAAATAAGCTAAAAGGCACTTCTACCAGTTCCTGACGATTATTTGTTATCAGTTCCGCGGCCAGTCTGCCCATTTTCTTAAAATCTGTAGAAATGGTTGTTATCCCATTTAAGATTATTTTCTTGATAGGCGTTTCGTTGTAGGAGATGACTCCAATATCCTTACCAGTGACCAGCGCTGTTTCCTTTATTCTTTCAATGAGGTGTACCAGGTCGTCTTCCATGACAGTAATATACACTTCGCCCGCCTGCAATACTTCTGTTTTGATACTCGGGATGACGACATGTTCAAATGCATACTTTCGGCAAAAACGCTGAAAACCGCCAATGATCTCTTTGGGATAATAACTTTTCCGGGGGAAAACCAATTTTATCCGCTGGTAATTCCTGAGCCGGCTGATGGCCCGGACCAGTGCATTATAAATATCTTTTTCAAAATGTTCGTAAACGGCCGCGTAACCTTCCCCCGGCTCCATATAAGACAATCGCTTATCCAGCAAAATTATTTGATCCCGGGGGATACCTTCAATGAGTTCCCTGATATTGTTTTCACCTTCGAAAAAATGAGGGATGATCACGTAATGGGTGTAAATGTCTTTTCGTTCGGCGAGGATCTTCTTAAATAGTTTAAAATCATTATTATAAATATAGAAATCCACCTGGGTCTCCGGGTCCAATGCCCCAATAAACGCATCATAGAGAATCTTTTTATGGACGCTCAGTTTATTAAATAATAATAAAATCTTAAACCGTTGCCGGAAACCGGCAGATTTGATATAATAACCCTTTCCGGGCACGGAGCCCAGCACATCCAGCCTTTTTAAATTTTTATACCCTTTTTCTGCGGTATCCCTTGAAATCTCCAGTTCAGCACTGATTTCATTGATGGAGGGTAATAATTCATCCTGATGCAGCCGCCCCGACTCTATCGCCGATAGTATGGCGTGGGTCAGCTGAATATATTTTGGTGTGGCTGAATAAGGATCTATTTTGATATAATCACGATACTTCACAGAGATGGTTTGTCGTTAATACTTTGCTGGAATGCCAAACTATGCTGTTTATCCGATTAGATTGTATTGGGCACCCATTCGACCAAAAATAATGAATTTTGAGAATATCCCCTAATTGACCGGGTTTACGGTAAGCAGGCAGGACTGCAAGGGCAATTTTATGTTAATTTGGAATACATGAGAAAGTAATGCAACTGCCTCAGGCTCCGCCCTTTTACGAGGCGCAAAGGCGGGTATGCAGCTAATTCCACTTTCCCATCAAACTAAAAACCTAATCAGATCTATTGCTAATCATTGGGGGCTGTAAGAATCTCCAGCTGGATCCTGATCTGTTCTCTTGTGACGGGAAAAGGCTTATTTTCTCTAATAGCCCCATAGACCGCATCAAATAATTTAAGGTAATTGGAAGGTGCTTCGGGTAATATCTTTTTTTCTCCCCCCTCTTTTGCCAGGATATATTCGCCACCCTGATCCGCAAGCACTTTGCCGTAATTCGGGTCCAGCACTTTCATTCCCTTTAAGAGTTGTCCCTCCTGTACATCCGTCCTTAGTTTATGGTAACTTCCCAATTGACCATAGACGGTGAAGGCAGGGGGATTGCCCTGGGTTGCCAGACTGCTGGTCAGAAATACCTCCAGGTTGTCCTCGTAAGAGAGATGGATATTAAAAAAATCATCAACAAGCGTTTCGGGCCTAATTTTCAACAACCTTTTATAAATTTTTTGCGGTCGGCCAAAAAGCCTGATCGCCTGATCGAGTAAATGAGGACCTAAATCAAACTGTAAGCCGCTACCCGGCTGCACGGTCTCTTTAAAGACTTTGGGGCCAATAGCCAGTTTATAACGGTCGTACCTGAAATGTACCTCATGGAGTTTACCAAGCAAACCTGTATCAATCATCTCTACACAATTGAGATAGTCACTGTCCCAGCGCCGGTTCTGGTAAAAAAGAAGAGCTTTCCCGGTCCTGTCTGCTACCTTATAGAGCGTATCCAGTTCCTGGACACTTGTACAGACCGGTTTTTCAACCAGCACATGCTTACCCATTTCCATAGCCATTTTCGCATGTTCGAAATGCATTCCATTTGGTGTATTTACAACGATTAACTCTATACTGGAATCAGCCAGCATATCTGTAATACTTCCAAAGCTTTTGATGGTCGGATAGTCAGCACCCGCTTTTTGCGTATTACGTTCAACGACTCCATAGAGTTCAAATCCGTCGTGGGCAAAAAGAAAGGGGCCGTGGAAGATTTTACCGGACATACCATATGCGAGCATCCCGGTTCTTATTTGTTTGTCAGTTGTATTAGCCATAATTGTCTGTTTTTCGAGATTATGAGTTTACCTATAATTTGCGCGTATAATTTTATTCCTGTTAAGGCTAAAAAGCCGCTCAGGAGAAAATATTTGCAAAATGGACCTTAGTCCGCTTCACTGATCTGTACGCCCACTTCAATCATAAATGCATCAAAATTAAAATAGAAGCCGTAACTACCCCTGATTTTACGCGGACCGTCTCCCACTGCAATACCACCGCTAAGTAACCGGTTATGCAGCTCATCAACCAAGGCAATATTATCCAGCATAAAACCGATATGGAAAGCTTTAGGATAAATAAGTTCAGGTGTACCATGCTTCATGAGTACAAGAGAGAAGCCATCTGCACCCTGTAATATGGCAATAGCATTTTCACCCTTCGTTTCCAGGCATTTAAATGAAAAGTAGGTTTCCATTAAATGGACAACCTGCGGCACCTGGTCGACAACAAGATTTAGGTGATTTAACTTCATTTTTTCTGATTTTCCTGATGATAAATAGCAGACACTAGCTATTTTAAGCTAGCAAGTTAATATAATCCATTGTTGTGGACGAATAGACCGTCTTTTTTTTCAGAAAAACTTCCCGTTCACATTTAATCCAATCTGCAGGCTACTAAAATTTCAATCAGGTCTAAGCCAGTTGAACTGCTGGATTTCTGCCGACTAGGTCGGGCGTATCGTTTTTTATCGAGTGGCTGCGTAAATTAATTTAGACGACCTGCCCGCTGTTCACGTTACAAAGTTTAATTTTGCAGATTCAAAGAAGACAATTTCTAATCACCGCTATGAAGCCCACCGCAAATCTCCCGACGACCAATTACTCTCCTACAAAAGGTTATATAGCGGCAATGGCAGCTGCCGTCATCTGGGGTGTGAATGGCACGATGATGCAGTTTCTGGTCACTGACCGTGCCATCAATATTGAATGGTTAATTTGCCTAAGGTTGTTGGTACCGGGCATTATACTATTGATCATGGCCTGGATGAGTCCGCGGGTGGGTGCTCAAAAATTGTTTTCTATCTGGCACCGTAGAAAAGATGTCATAGCCCTTTTGATCTTCAGCATCGGTCTTATGGGTGTGCAATATACCTTTATTGCAGCAATTAAGGCTTCAAACGCAGCTACTGCGGTCGTGATACAGTTTACAGCGCCTGTGTTGGTCGTTGTGTATTACGCCCTGAAAAAAAGAACATGGCCTGCTGCCAAACAGTGGCTCGCAATTCTGCTGGCTTTACTCGGCACCTTTTTTCTGGTGACGAAAGGCAATATTTACCAAATTGCCTTATCGGGTGCCGCAGTGGGCTGGGGCCTCGCTTCCTCCTTTGCACTGGCCTTTTATTCTGTACAACCCATCCGGCTTTTAAAAGAATATTCTGCTTTTACTGTTACGGGGTGGGGGATGCTGATTGGTGCGCTTTGGATGAGCTTTTTCCATACACCTTGGGATGTTGAGGGTATTTGGGATAGTTATACGGTCGTCTTTTTTATATTTATACTTCTGTTTGGTGGATTAATCGCCTTTACGCTATACCTGTCTTCTGTCAAAATAATCGGTGCATATAAAACCACCCTGTTGATTTCTATTGAGCCTTTAACAGTGGCTATTTTATCCATTTGCTGGCTGCAGATGGCCTTTGGCCTTTCCGATTTACTGGGTGCAGTTTGCATCCTTTCCACCATCTTTTTGCTAACCCGCAAAAATGCCAAGCTTCGCCCTTTTAGAAAAAAGCAACTCCAGAAATAAGGACGTATATTGACAATTCCCTCTGTTACTACTTCACAGGTTTTAAAAGGACACTCAAAAAGTGGCCTGGTTGCGCGGAGATCCCTTCAATAGTTTCCTTAAGGATACTATCTATATATCGCAATTTTACAATTATGTAAGGATACATACAATTGTTACCAATGCCAGTGGGTGTAATTTTGCACTCAATTTAATACGACCTGGTCTTGAAGGCGGCTTTAAAAGGTATAATATGGAAAACAGAAGTTTACTTACACTCACTTTAGGCGGACTAAGTATTGGAACGACAGAATTTGTAATGATGGGGTTACTGCCCGACGTCGCTCATGAATTTAATATCACCATACCGCAGTCCGGACATTTTATTGCAGCTTATGCGTTAGGTGTTGTTATTGGCGCCCCCTTGCTGGCAGCCTTAGGCAGCAAGTTTCCACCTAAAAAAGTATTAATTGCATTAATGTCGATCTTTATTCTGTTTAATGGACTCACTGCACTTTCTACAGGTCACAACATGATGGTCTTTACCCGCCTGATGAGCGGGTTACCGCACGGGGCTTTTTTCGGCGTAGGCTCTGTGGTGGCAGCCCGGCTGGCAAGTAAAGGAAAAGAAGCGCTCTCCATTTCCATTATGTTTGCGGGCCTTACGATTGCTAATATATTTATGGTACCTCTTGGAACCTATATTGGAGAGCATTATACCTGGCGCTATGCCTTTGCACTTATAGCATTTTTTGGTTTGCTGACGCTGATTTCTATTGCAATTTGGCTCCCCGCCTTACCGGTAAAGCGCCAGGGTAATCTGCGCACGGAACTGGGTTTTTTCAAGCAGCCTATCGCCTGGCTGATGATTCTTATTACCGCCATTGGTACAGGTGGCCTTTTTGCCTGGATCAGTTATATCTCTCCTATGATGACGGAAGTCACCAGGTTTTCTAAGGATACGATCCCCTATATTCTGATTATCGCAGGCTTAGGCATGTTTGCCGGCAACTTTGCAGGAGCCAAACTGGCCGATCGAATGCCGCCAGCCTATGCGCTGCTCATCGCTCTTTTCGGCGTAGGTTTTTGCCTATGGTTGGATTATGCTGTGGCGTCCAATCAGCTTTTAACCCTGATTGCCACCTTTCTAACGGGGGC
>DATJDF010000319.1:0-6084 GCA_035497555.1 Arachidicoccus sp.
ACGGTTTTATCTTCCTTTTTTTCCTGTTATAAATTTATACAGAGCAGCAGGTCATTTATCACTTCACTTCCCACGCAAATTCTCCGGCGCCCACTTCGAAGCTGGCCAGTGCCTTATCCTTTAGGGTACCATTCAGATCAGCTCCACCATCACTTATTGAATAATTCACTATACTTTCTCTTCCTACCCGCCGACGCTTCTGCATTTTCACCTGCCTTATTTTCATGCCTGGATAATAAGGCAGCCGAATCTTTGCTTTCACACCAATAGGCACCCTTACTTTTAATATCAACCCTGTTTTCTGCTTTTGCCAATCTACTTTCATCGATCCATACGGCGTCTGATAATCGCCTTTCGCCCAGGTGAGATCGCCTACCATCTCCGGCTGGATGATCATCTGGCTGCACCCGGGTACACCGGGGGCCTGGCGGATACCCAGCACACCGCTGTAAAACCATTCCATCAGGTGTCCTAGCATAAAATGATTGTTGGAGACAGTGCTCAATGCCTGCCAGGATTCTGTAAGGGCAGTGGCGCCCTTGGCTAGCTGATAACCATATCCCGGCACATCTGAGCGGCTATTCATCCTGTAAATCACTTCTGAGTACCCCTCCTGTTCCAAAACCCTTAATACATAACGGTAGCCAATATCTCCGGCCGTGAGGCCGTATTTATTTGCCTTTATGCCTTCAATCAGGTGCTTAACCACTTTATCTTTCAGCCCGGCCGGCACTAAATTCATGTAAACAGCCATGGCATCCGCCGTCTGGCTACCGCTGCCATAATAGACGACATGCTGGCCCGTACTGTCTTTTTCCTGATGAAGGAATTTATCATTAAAAGCTTTCTTAGTGGCTATTAAAAGTGCTTGATATTGCTGTTGATCTCTAGGGTGGTTAAGGAGCCCGGCTATTTTATCCAGCAGACATAAATCATAGTAATAAATTGCCGTACCCGTTAGGCCCGCCGGTGTTAACTGAGAGACGCCTGGGCCATTTGGCCCAAGATCATACCAATCACCCAGGCCCTGATAGAGTATACCCGCTTTCGCTTTTGTGCCTAAATAATCAATGTATCGCGTCATCATGGAATAGCTTTTTCGCAGTTCGCTGCTGTCCCCGTACCACTGATAAAGATACCAGGGGACAATAATTGAGCTACTGCCCCACTCCGGAGAATCCCTGAACATATCCCCGCCCCAGGTGAATACCGTAAATTCCGGTGCAATTTCAGGGATCAGGCCAATAGAAGTCTGCGCATCCCGCATATCCTGAATCGTCTTTTTTAATAAGTGATCTATCTGCCAGTTGTATCTAACAGAGTTGCCCATTAGATGCACCTGTTCTAACCAGCCTAACTTTTCCCGGTGCGGACAATCTGTAAAAACGCTCATCATATTGCTTTTAATGCCCCACCGAATCAATTCATAGGTTTTATTAAACAATTCATTGGAACAGGCGAAATGTCCGGCCTCGGGCGCACTGTTTCGGATATGAAGTGCTTTTATCTGTTCGATCCTTGGTCGTTTTTCGGATGTTGCCGTCGTTACGCCGACCGGCACCGCCCCCTCCACCTCAACATACCGAAAGCCGTAATAGGTAAACTTTGGCTGCCATTTATGAACTCCATCAGATGGTAGAATATACTGCAGAATATAAGGACTGCCTGTTGCTTTCTGATTCGCAAGACCGTCTTCGGTTAATAACTCTGCCGGGATCAGCCGGATGGTATCTCCTTTCTTTCCACGCACTGTAATGGCCGCAATAGCAGAACAGTTCTGACCCATATCGTACACCCAACTGCTCCTACCAGTTTTAGACGGCTTATCACCCTTGCCGCTTAAGCTTTTAATACCACCCTGAAAAACTGCTACAGGGCTAAAACTAGCCATGACTTTGATAGGATCAATATCTGAAGGTCGAAGTGTACGGGGCGTGTCGGTAACCAGGATCGCTGCTGACCAGTTTTTATCCGGAAAATCCGGTTGATTCCAGTTATCAGGTTGTAAACGGCCATCCATCGTCTCCCCTCCATAAATACTGGAAAAGGTAATAGCGGAAGGCGCCGTTTTCCAACTGCCGTCCGATACAACATTCTGATGACTGCCATCGCTATACGCAATCGACAATCGGCAGATCATTTTGGGATAGCCGTACTGAACCAGTAATTTTTTATACCGATGTTTTACATTCGGGATATAATAAAAACCGTTACCCAATTCTACGCCTAGTGTATTGCTGCCGGGCTTTATCTGCCCGGTTACATCAAAACTGAGATAAAGCGCCTCCTTTTGATAATCCGTCCAACCCGGATCCAGAAAATGATCCCCGATTTTCCGGCCGTTCAAACTGGCTTCAAATTGCCCAAGTCCGCTGATATAAAGCGTTGCCCGAATGATTTTCTTTCTTCTGTTTATATTGGTAACAAAACTTTTGCGCATCAGCGGTAGTGTATCATTTGCCGTTCCAAATTGCCTCCCGGCCGTAGCGGTATCTCCCGGCAGTATTCGGCTACTGGGAGACATCTGGCTGGCGCCGATCCAACGGGCACCCCACCAATCACTGCGCTTAAATAACCCTGTCCGAAAAATATCCACTTCTGTCCACGGACTGACGCGACCCCGCTGATCCCATATCCTCACCTGCCAGCCATAAGTCCTGTCCGGCTGCAAGGCATTACCTGTATATCTTAACTGCGTACTGCGCGTAGCTGCAATACCAGCATCTATTGTATTTATCTTCCCCGAGTTCCAGAGCACTTCTTTTGATGCAGCAGCTTCCTTTGGATGACGTTTTTGATTTTCCGCACTGCTATTATAACTATTTACATTTAACAACCGCACCTGATAGCCCGTAATAATATTTTTGTCATCAGGGTCGCTTATTCCACCAATCACCCCTTGTTGTTTAGCAATAAAATCTACCTGCCAGCTGAATTCAGGATGTCTGCCTACCGTTTCATTTGCACGGCTGCGTCCATTGACTTTTAACCTGGTCGGGTAAATATTCGCCTTTGTATCCACAGCTTCTTTTCTCTGCCTCCCCTGTCTCACCTCCTGCGCTTGCAATGGCAGAACGGGTAATGCCAGGCTAATGATAAGCAACACGGCCAGTAATAAATGCGTAAATTTCCGAGGCCGGCCATTGACCTCCTGTTTTCGCAGCGGATTGCTGTTCCTACAACTAATCCCTGGCTTTATTTTGACGTATAAATAGTGATACATGAATTTGCTTATTTATATTATTCCACAGACTGGTAATCTACAACATAATCCTGGTTTGGCAGGATTTCCAGCTGGTAAATACCGGGCGTTTGCTCCTGCAACTGCCCGGTATTAACGCGCGGCTTTTTTTTGCTTTTGAAAATCAGCTTACCAGTACCACTGGCATCTTTTGCGGTTACCTTGATTTGTCTGCGACTGCAATAGATTTTCACAGCTCCCTGAGGGAAGGGCACTTCACCTTCCATCCATTCCAGTCCACCTAAAACAGGCTGGATATTATAGGATTGATACCCAGGCCCGGTCGGAGCAACACCTAAGTAATATTTGCCTAACAGATAGATAGGGCTGGCGCCCCAGGCGTGGCAGAGACTTTTCCCGAAAGGCCGGCCATACATGGCATATTTAGCGGCTCCTTTTTGATTCGGATCATACTGCTCCCAAAACGAAGTGGCTCCGTTTTTTAACATTCCGCCCCAATACGCCTTCATCTCTTTTGTTACGTACTGCTGTTTCCCTGCAGCGCAAAGCGCTTCTAATTCATAAAAACGCATATAAGGTGTATTAATCGCCTGGACATCCGGATTAAGTAAAACATGCTGGATGACGTCACTGCGCTGCTCTTTATCTAAGTAATCAAGAAGCAGGGCAAACATATTGGTATACCTAAAGACATGGGTGTCTTTGTGACCATCCACCACCCGGTGAATAAATGCTTTCTTATCTGAGTCCCAGAATGTCGCAAAAAGTTTCTTTTTGAGTGTCGCAGCCAGCTTACTATACTTAGCAGCGTTTTTCAGGTCCCCGGTCAGACTGGCACAAAGGCTCATCGTCTCCAGGCTCCGGCAAAACAGTAACTGTTCAAAACTGAGTGCACCTTGTTTGGTCAGGTTATCCGCCCAGTCGATAAAGACCCAGTCACCGCTTCTACCTTCCATAAATCCGGCACTGTCCAGCCGGCTTAGGCAAAAGTTCATCAGAGACTCCATTTTGGGATAAAGCTTTTTTACAAGGGCGCTATCTGCGGTATATTGATAATAATCATAGATCCCCATGAACCAGTAAAAACTGTAATCCATGATGGTATTGATGTGACTCGTAACCGGGTCCTTACCCCTAAGCGCAAACAGAGTTCTTTTCACTGTAGGTGAATCAAAGTAGAGGTAATAATTCATCAGGTAACTTTGATAAGCATCCCCCGACCAGATCCAGCGGTCTCTTTTAATACCATCAATAAAAAATTCTCTGGTATTCAGGTGAAGGGTATAGGCAGAAACTTCCCAGATTTTATTCAACTCCGTATCGGAGCAGTGAAAGCTGCCTCTTTCATCCAGTGCAGCGTATTCAAAAAGCAGCTGGCTGGAATCAATCTGCATGCCAGGTGCAGGCTGGATCTGCACGTATCTGAACGCTTTGGTGCTTGTCGTAACGGTGTCGAGCTTGCCTGTATGTGCCGCGATCCGAAAAGTATCCAGGGTTTCGCAGCTATCCACAGATAGGGCTTCCTCCCGGGACTCTCCATAATATATATGCACCGTACCTGCGCCTTTGATACCAAATAATTTCAGATAGCCAAAAGACTCCTTACCAAAATCAAGTAAACGACCTCCATTCTCAAGTTGGGTCACTTTTACCGGCTGAACCGGCCGGGTAGGCAATTTAAATGCAGCAGGTGTCACTGCCGGCGTATCAAAATTCCAGTAGCCAGCCTTTACATAATCTGTACCTGATTTATCGGAGGCTTTGCCCGAAGCGTCAATCCATTCCTTATCTTCAAAAGTCACCTGCCAGCTGGAGTCCGTTACGACTTCTCTCCCTTTTACAAAGACTGCCGGTACATTTCCCTGGTTATACACTTTAAGGCTCAATCTGTGTTTGCCGGCTGGTATGATAATATGCTGTAAATCCCCGGTGACGGCCTTGCCGTCAATCTTCAGATTGTACCGGCCTTCCACTGCCACAAGCACCGTATCTGCTGCTGATAAATCAAAATCTTTGTGAAACTCCACAAGTACATAATGACTGTCCATCTTCCAGAACACCGGTAAGAAAGCGCCTCTTTCTGTCCGGCGGTTCTGCATTTTCCCGGCCAGCCAGATCTCGTAATCTCCCGGGTACCAGATCCATGTAGCAGATGCACCCTGGGTTGCATTGGTATTACCCACCTGACCTGCATGATAGGCTCTGCTCGTAAAGGAGGCCGGTTCAGCACTAAGCCCGATATGCTGCGTTTCATTTGCAGTCTGCTGCCCTACGACCTGCGTAAAAAGGCAGGATGTCAACATTAGGCATCCCAATGAGCAAAGTGCTCTTCTGGTGCTAAGACGCAGCTGGGTGTCAGGTAAACGATTATTGTTGCTAATGAACTTCATTTTTAATCTGCTTAACATATTAAGTAGCGATTTACTGGAGACCGGTAGAGCCCTCTCCAGGTGGTTAGGTATAAATGCAAATGCGTTTCAAAATATTTTCATCTCGGTATTACTTCACAGCTGCCGCTACTTCCCATTTTCATCCATTTTACTTTTCCTATCCTTTATTGTCCGGTTCGGCTAATGTCCATTAAATACAATATAAAGTAAGATCATTACAATAACGAGTGCCAGCCAGCTCCATTTGACCCTTGCCGGCAGATTAGCTATCAGGTTTGCCAGCTTCTTTTTTATTGATAGCCCCCGGCTATCTTCCTGTTCACGGAGCGCCAGGGAAGGCTTTTGTTTGTCAAAGCGGGAAATCAGTATGAGCAACACCGATAATACTACAAAGATATAAAAAGAGAGCAGCAAAAAATGCGGCCAGCCGGGATAGAGCTTTGCCGGGAATACCCATAGATACAGTACGCCAATAAACACGCTGAAAGCTGT
>DATJDF010000320.1:0-10534 GCA_035497555.1 Arachidicoccus sp.
TAAATTTAGGTCCAAATCAGTTTTGGTGACAGGTTGGTCCATTGACTCATTTTGTTGCCTGCGAGAATTTTCTGCAGATTGAATGAGGTAATACATTCTGACCGGAGACTGCGTAAAGCTCCTTCGGGCCAGAAACAATGCATCGATTTGTTTGCGGCTCTTCAGCTTTTCCGTTCTGCCTAATGTATGTTTGCGGATTTGCCCCATTGGCTTTTTATTACAATTGTGTTCAGTCTTATATTTATCGAAGTAAACCAGAGAGAATATAATAGGCAATTATCATCTCTGGTGGTATTTATTATAACCCCATTACTTTATGCACAAAATACAAAAAGCGCTATAAAGTATTACAGCGCTTTTGCAAATATTGTAAAATGATGGGATTATTTTAATTTCCTTTCATCAGAAACCGTTAACTTTTTACGGCCTTTTGCACGGCGGGAAGCCAGCACTTTGCGACCATTAGCTGATTGCATGCGCTCGCGAAAGCCATGTACAGATTTACGGCGGCGGTTATGTGGTTGAAATGTACGTTTCATCAGTTCTTTTTTTTAATAATTTGACTATATAATTACTCTAAAACAAAACAGGGACCATTAACTGTTTTTGTTGTGAAAGGTGTGCAAAAGTAATTCATTTTTCTTAAACTGAGAAAATATTCCCGGCAAATTCTTAAAATTTCCGAAACATTCATCAGCGACCCGTAGGCGTCTTGAATATGCTAAAGGGTGCAGGTTTAAGTTTATAGCTGTATGGATATACAACTACCTGATTACCAGTTGTAACCCGGATGCTTGAGTTCACTTTAACGCTACTACCTGAAACAGGTGTATTATCAGTGTAATCATCGGGGTTTACGAAACGAAACCGACCAATATTAGATAGGCTATTTTGATCTCCGGAGGAAGAAGAAATGGAAGAAAGTGAGAAAAAAGCGTCCGGCCGCTGCATGTTCTTTAGGCTAAGCATTTCCGTTCTGTCCTTCTTCTTATTTTTGTCCTTATCGTCGTCCCGGTAAGTGTTTGTGCTACTGAAAGATGCAAAAGACATCGCAACCATCGTGGTAAAAACCAGGGTTAAAATAACTTTTATATTTAATATCTTTCTTAACATCCCTGCAAAGGTACAACCTTTGTTAAAGATTGCAAAAAATATTTTTAAAGTTATTCCAAGAAAGATATAAACAAATGTGCATTATCTCAGGTAGTTATATATTTGGACGGATATTTATGCAGATACCTGCAAATCGGCTCGGATTTGTTGGTTATATGGTTTTCCTGCCTTACATTAGATATATAAATAGAAGAGCGTATGCGAGAAGAATATTTCAGTGATAACAAGCGGTCTATTTCAGAATGGATAAAGATTTATGAAGAAGTGCGACAGGGAAATGCCAATGTGTTCCTGGAAGAGGATGTTTTTTTACAGATTATCGAATACTTTGATGACCAGGATCAGGTGAAGAAGGCCGCTGAAGCGGCAGAAATTGCCCTGCAGTACTACCCTTGTTCCACTCCACTGATGGTTAAAAAGGCCGATTATCTCATTGTGGATAAGCAGTTACAGACCGCCCTGGATGTCCTGGACCAGGCATTAATATATGATAATCATGATGTTAACATCTATATACTGAAAACGGAAGCCTTTCTTGCCATGAAAAAGAATTACGAGGCACAACTCATATTAGAGGATGCGCTGAGGGTCTTTGAAGGTGAGGAGATTATCGATCTCTTATTTGAATTAGCAGATGTATTTGATGATTATGAGATGTTTGACGATGTCTTTTACTGCCTGAGCACCATATTGGACATGGATCCAAACAACGAAGAAGCACTTTATAAAATCTGTTTTTGGACAGATTTTACCAAAAAACATGCGGAGGGCATTGCCATTTATCAAAAAATTATAGATGCCTTTCCTTATAATGACCTGGCCTGGTTTAACCTTGGGGCAGCCTATCAGTGTATCAAACTCTACGAAAAGGCACTCGATGCATATCAATATGCCATTGCCATCAACGAAAAATTTGATTACGCCTATCGAAATATGGGTGATGCGCTTATTCATATGCGTAAATACAAAGAGGCGATTGAAGTATTGAAAAAAACGCTCGAGTTGGCACGCCCGGACAGCGTTGTTTACGAAGCGATTGGCTATTGCTACCATCGGCTTATGAACGGAGAGAGTGCACGTTTTTATTTTAGGAAGGCTATTCATATGAGCCCGACTGAAAGTAAACTATATTATAAGATCGCCCTGACTTATATGGACGAAATGAAATGGGCACTGGCCCTTAAATCACTGAATACCGCTATGGCATTTAACCAGAATGCCTATGAGTATGAGCTGGCAAAAGGAGAATGTCTGATGAACCTGGAAGAATATAATGAAGCGATCTATTCCTTTGGTACAGTGGTAAAACATCGCACCAAAAGCGTAACAGGATGGTCGAACCTGATTAAGTGTATGTATTTGGCAGGGGCCTACCAGGAAGCAGAAGAGCAGGCGGCTAATGCCTATGAACTTACCAACGGTAAAGCTATTTTTTTATACTTTTCTGCATTTGCACAGTATGAACAGGGAAGGATCGATGATGCATTAATGCACCTGGACAGTGCTTTAAGGGAATCTCCAAAACAATTTAAAAAGGTTTTGGAATTAAATCCTGCCATCCTCCAAAACCACCGTGTCATCAATCTGCTGGCACAATACAAGAAACTCAGAAAGTAAATAAGCAGCCCCTGAAATGGATTTTAAAAAATCTTTTCAATCATTGTGCTTATTTTTGCGTTCTAAGAAAAACTAATTTAATGAATTTTAATTTATCTCAAATCCCAGAACGTACTGTTGCGCCCAGGCAATATGGCTTGACCATGATCATGGATAAAGGCCTGAGTTTAGAAGAAACCAGAAATTTTGTAAGTGTCGGTAAGCCGTATATTGATATCGTAAAACTCGGATTCGGTACCTCAATGGTCACACCCAATCTGAAAGAGAAAATTGACATCTATCGTTCTCACGACATTGCCGTCTATTTTGGAGGGACCCTGTTTGAAGCTTTTTTAATTAGAAACCAGATTGATGAATACATTGCCATCTGTAAGGATTATGGTGTAGAATATATGGAAGTGAGTGATGGTTCCATCTCTATTCCGCATGCTGAAAAATGTGGTTATATTGAAATGTTGACCAAACATGCTACCATTCTAAGCGAAGTGGGCAGTAAGGATGCCACCAATATCATGGCTCCATATCGCTGGATCCAGCTCATGCAAGATGAATTAAAAGCGGGCGCCACTTATGTTATCGCAGAAGCACGTGAGGCGGGAAATGTCGGTTTGTATCGAGACAGCGGTGAAGTTCGCCAGGGTTTAGTCAATGAAATACTCACCAAAATACCCAGTGAGAAGATTCTCTGGGAAGCACCCCAAAAAAATCAACAGCTTTATTTTCTGGAGCTTTGTGGCTGTAATGTCAACCTGGGTAATATTGCCCCTACAGAAATTATTCCACTGGAAACGATGCGCATCGGCCTTAGAAGTGATACCTTCCATTTATACCTGGATAAGGATCAACAGAGCGCCTATTAGAACAGCACAATTATATAATTGGTTCAAAAAATAGTAATAGTTAAGCAACGGACAACAAGAGCAGTACAATAAATTAAGATTCTAATGACAAAATACGGCCTTATTGGATTCCCGCTAAGCCATTCGTTTTCCAAAAAGTACTTCCTGGAAAAATTTGAAAAGCTGCAGATTAGGGATGCCGTATTCGAAAATTATGAATTACCAGATATCGAAGCGGTAGATTCCCTTTTCAAAGACCCCGAGTTGAAGGGGTTTTGCATAACCATTCCCTATAAGAAGGCCATTTTACCTTATTTAGATGAAGTGACGCCGGCCGTCAAAGCAATGCAGGCCTGTAACTGTGTCCAGCTTAAAGGGGGTAGAAAAATCGGGCATAACACGGATGTGACTGGATTTGAGGGCTCTTTTACACCGCATCTGAAGCCGCATCATAAAAAAGCCTTGATTTTAGGTACAGGTGGTGCTGCTGCAGCAATCGAGTATGTTTTGCAAAAATTAGGGATTAGCTATACATTTGTTTCTAGAAACCCGGCTTTAAGTGAGCTCTCTTATCAGGAAGCCAAGCATCCGAAAGTAATGGCAGCGCACACGGTAATAATCAATTGTAGTCCGGTCGGGACTTTTCCCAAGGAGTCAGAGGCACCGGATCTTGCGTACGAATTACTGACTTCTGACCATTATCTGTTTGATCTCGTATATAATCCACCGTTGACAAAATTTCTGCAGTATGGCAGGGCAAGAGGAGCAAGTATCCAAAATGGTTTTCCGATGCTGGAAATTCAGGCAGAGGAAAACTGGCGCATCTGGCAACTATGATTATCTAAGACCATTCCTTAGGTTAGATAAACAGTTATACCTTAATGACCCGTCGGTAACGGGGTCTTGGATTTCTCACATTTAAATCCATTGCAGGATGTTTGATGCCTATCGAATATTGATGATCATTGCCACTTCCTTAAAAGGCTTATCCTTTTATTGCCCATCCTTTAAGCGATTAATGGAAAGTGGGCCCGTTATTAAGCCAAATTGGGTACACTACTTTCTTACCTGCACTTTACTTTTACTGGGACCTCCTGCCTGGAGTCAGAAAATGGACACCGTTAAAAATAACAAAGTAGCCGTTTCTGCAATCGATGTTCCTGCCGGACTCAAAACCTTACCTAAAACTTATGTCGCAAGGCATACCAATTCAGTGATGAAAATCGATGGTAAGTTAACAGAGCCGGGATGGAGGCAGGCTCCCTGGACAGATGAATTTGTGGACATATTAGGCGCCTCCATACCGAGCGGTGAAAGCAATCTGAAAAAGGACGGCCCGAATCAGATTCTACCCACTAAGGTTAAAATGTGTTGGAATGACCAGTATTTGTTTGTAGCTGCTGAGCTTACTGAACCGCAGCTATGGGGTAATCTCACAAAAAGAGATGCCATCATTTATAACGATAATGATTTTGAATTGTTTATATCCCCTACAGGGGATACCCGGAACTATTTTGAGATTGAAGTTAATGCAAGGGGTACGATCCTGGATCTTTTCATGACAAAACCGTACCGCAATAAGGGCAGAGCACTGATTTCCTGGAATGCAGGCGGGATAAAAAAAGCGGTTACGCTGTATGGAACCCTGAATAAACCCGGAGACCATGATTCGCTGTGGAGTGTAGAAATGGCCATCCCATTTACCGCCTTACAGTTATGGCCCCATAAAGCAATGCCCACACCGGAAGAACTCTGGCGAATAAATTTTTCCAGGGTAGAATGGGACTTAACCGTAACAGACAGCGGTTACACACGTAAAAGGGATAAATATGGCAGCATATTGGCTGAGCATAATTGGGTCTGGTCACCCCAGGGCATAAAGGCGATGCATGCACCGGAACGTTGGGGCTATTTATTTTTTGCCAGAGATGAAAGTTATCATCCTCAGGTTGCTTTGAGCGAACTGCAAAAAAATGGTCTTTGGCAGTTGTACTACTTACAGGAAGCTTATCTGCATAAAAATAATAGCTATGCGTTGACTTTAGGAGACCTAGGCATCAGCGGTCAGCACATCAAAGTCGGAACTGGCGAAACTGAGCAGCTATATTCGTTAAAGATGGAGGCCACAAGCCGTCAATTCCAAATTGACATGATTTCTCCAGAAGGACAGTATCTGTTCAGCATAGATAATACAGGGCAAATAACAACCAATCATCCTTTTAAAAGATAAATCAATTTGTTATGGAAGACAGAAGGAAGTTTTTACGCAGTAGTTTGCTTGCAACAGCGGCGGTAGCTGCAGCGCCACTGATTCTAAAGGCAAATGGCCTAAAAGTAAATCAAAATGAGGGAATTGATATTCGGTCAGATCGTCTTAAACCAACGGCCCTTAAAAACTGGGTTTGGATTAATCCGGATAAGGAACAAATGCCGTCAGATATTGAAATCACTTATAAAGCGTACAAGGCCGCAGGCATTAACGGTATATTTTTCGAGCAAGATAGTGAAATCCATTTTCGTACAGCCAAAAATTGCGGACTGGAAGCGCACCGTTGGATGTGGACCATGAACCGTGGTGATAAAGATGTTTTGAAAGAGCATCCCGATTGGTATGCGGTCAGTCGCGGGGGCGACAGTTGCGCCGATCATCCACCTTATGTAGATTATTACCGCTGGTTATGTCCTTCAAAAAAGACAACATTAGATTTTCTTTCAGACCAGGTCCGTCAAATCCTGGCAAAGGATTATGTGGACGGGATTCACCTGGATTATGTACGCTACTGTGATGTTATACTACCGCTGAATCTCTGGTCTAATTATCATCTGGTTCAGACAAGTGAATTACCAGCATTCGATTTTTGTTATTGCAGCCATTGCCAGGAAGCATTTCAAGCATGGAGTGGGCAGGTATTAAAAGATATAGAATATCCACAGGCCAGTCTTTCCTGGCGTCAGTTTCGTTACAACCAGGTTAACCACATCGTCAATCATCTTGCAGAAATTGCACATGCGGCCGGCAAACAGATTACTGCTGCCGTATTCCCCACGCCCGAAGTTGCCAGAAGGAATGTACGTCAGGATTGGACCAATTGGCAGATAGACGGCGCCTGCCCGATGATCTATCATGGGTTTTACAAAGAGACCACACGTTGGATTGGAGATGCGGTCGCAGAAGGTGTTCATTTTCTTTGTAATAAAATGCCCCTTTACGCCGGGTTATATCTACCTGACTTTAAGAGTACCGGAGAATTAAAAGAGGGATTGAACTATGCACTTGGTAATGGTGCGGCCGGAATTTCTTTTTTTGGGAAAGTAACCGACGGTGACCTGGCCTGTTTGCAGGAAGTGTTACCGAAATACAGGAAGTAGCACTTTTTTTTTGATTTAGCATAAACAAAAATGGCATTCCATTATAATATAAGTGGAATGCCATTTTGTTCGATTGGACTTAGCACCGTGTACTAGCTTCCACTAATACTTCGGACTGACGCCGGTATAGTTTTCCGGAGTAATTGCTCTTAATTCATTTTTGACTTCTGTGGAAACCTTCAGTTTCGTAATAAACTGCTGCATATCTTTTTTCGTGATAGCGGCTTTGCCCCGGGTCAGGTCTTTTAAGGCCTCATACGGGTTAGGATAATTTTCGCGGCGCAGGATGGTCTGTATCGCTTCAGCAATGACAGCCCAATTACTGTCAAGGTCTGCCTTTAATTTTGTTTCGTTGAGCAGGAGCTTCCCGAGCCCTTTTTCGATGGACCGAATCGCGATCAGGGTATGGGCGACGGGTACACCTATATTGCGCAACAC
Source organism: Arachidicoccus sp. (assembly GCA_035497555.1). Classification (GTDB taxonomy): domain Bacteria; phylum Bacteroidota; class Bacteroidia; order Chitinophagales; family Chitinophagaceae; genus Arachidicoccus. The sequence goes on from DATJDF010000320.1 coordinate 7,377, forward strand.
AGTGGAATCAGTCAGGTCTCTTTGTAACCGGCTGACAGGTAATTTAGCGGCCAGATGTTCCAATAATGCATTGGCAACTCCCAGATTGCCTTCGGCATTTTCAAAATCTATTGGATTGACTTTATGTGGCATGGCAGAGGAACCGACTTCTCCTTTTATTGTTTTTTGTTTGAAGTAATCCATAGACACATAGGTCCAGATGTCACGACAAAGATCTATTAATATATTATTGATTCTTTTGATGCAGTCAAACTGAGCTGCCAGTAGATCATAATGTTCAATTTGAGTAGTAAACTGCATTCTTTGCAATTCCAGTCTGCTTTCGACAAATTCATTAGCCAGTTTAATCCAGTCTTTTTTAGGGAAAGCAACCACGTGGGCATTGAAATTACCGGTAGCTCCACCAAATTTAGCTCCGAACGGTATATTGGTAAACAAATTGATCTGATTGGTGATGCGCTCTACAAATACCATGAACTCTTTGCCCAGCATTGTGGGAGATGCAGGTTGTCCATGGGTTCTGGCAAGAAGCGGGATATGCTTCCAGCTACTAGCCAGTGATCGAATGTCGGATTGCAAATTAAGGACAGCGGGAAGATAATGATGCTCCATAGCCTCCTTCCAGCTAAGTGGAATGGCCGTATTATTGATATCCTGTGAAGTGAGTCCAAAATGGACCCATTCCTTTAATTCGGCAATGCCGAGTCCTTCAAATTCCTCTTTCAGAAAATATTCCACTGCCTTAACATCATGGTTGGTGATTTTTTCAATTTCCTTGATGCGAAGCGCGTCTTCCAAATTAAAAGCATCCCCCACTAATATCAGGTTATTTTTGGCTTTAGTAGGTAATTTGAAAAATTTCTTGTCGGCAAGAAAGACAAAGTATGCTATTTCTACTTTTACACGGTATTTTATGAGGGCGAATTCTGAAAAATAGAACTCCAGCGATCCCACCTGTGAATGGTATCTGCCATCAATGGGGGATATAGCTGTAAGGTGAGCGGTTTCCATGCTATTTGGTTTTTGCTAACTTTTGATTATTTGAATATTGTTATCTTTGCCCGCAAAAATAAAGCATTTGAAGAAGATAAAAGTAGCCGCGGTCAGTTATTTGAACACGAAGCCCTTATTGTATGGGATAAAACGTGACCCTGCGCTACTGGAGCAGATGGAGTTACTTGAAGATTATCCCTCTAAAATAGGACAGATGCTTGTAGACGGACAAGTAGATATGGGGTTGATACCAGTCGCCTACATACCCCAGATGAAAGAGTGGCATATTGTGTCGGATTATTGTATTGGCTCTATGGGGCCGGTAGAGACCGTTTGCCTGTTTAGTGATGTCCCGGTGCAGCAGATTGAGAAAGTACTACTGGACTACCAGAGTTTCACGTCTATCAACCTGTGTAAGGTGATTTTCCGGCATTTCTGGAAAAAAGAGGTCGTTTTCGAAAAAGCTGGACCGGATTATATTGGGCAAATTGGGGGTACAACCGCGGCCGTAATCATTGGCGACAGGGTCTTTGAACAGAAATACGGCCCCGCAGCTCAAAAATATATTTATGATTTAGCCCAAGAGTGGACTAACTTCACCGGATTACCCTTTATGATGGCAGCCTGGATTGCTGGTAAACCACTCCCGGAGTCCTTTATTCATGCATTTAATTTGGCGAATAAAGCAGGACTCGATAATTTAGCAGCGGTGGTAGCGGAAAATCCTTACGACCATTTTGATTTACTGGAATATTTTGATCAGAAAATCAGTTATACAGTAGATGAAAAGAAATTAGAAGCGATGGAATTATTCCTGAAACTTATGGGGGAATGTTAAAGAAAAACATGAAAACAGAAAAACTATACCGGATCCTGAGTGCGATACTTATGCCAATTACCTTTATACTGGCATTTTTTACCTTACCCTTTGCGCTGATGTCATTTGGTAATCCTTCTACTTTACTGGGATTATTTATATTTATTTGCGTCATAATCTATATGGTTAAATCTGTCGGTTTTTACCGTAAACATATCCTGACGGAACTACCGGCAAAGGCCAGCAATAGAGAATGGATCAGAATCAATGCGATAGTTGCTGTTGTTTTTGTTGCTGAAATTTTTGTAAGTGCCTATGCCGTGTTTTTTCAGCCAGAAAGCATTTTAAAGGCGATGCAGATTTTTATGAACAGCCTGCAGGATGCTGAGGGAGGTACGAGTTTGCCGGTGACAGCTGCACAGATGCTTGGTGCACTTAGAAACCTGATGATCTTCTTTACGATTTATGGCATTATCATGCTGGTGCATATTTTCTGTAGTTTTAAATTATTAAAAAAATACCGGCATTTACTGACCCTTTAATTCGTATTCTTACCGCCCAAGAAATATTAGCAAAGCGGGTTCGACTGGAGTTACCCAGTGAACCCGCTTTGTCCATCCCGGGAGCCTGCAAGTTGTAATATGCTCCTTCAACAGCAATTGCTTTTGTCAGCATCCACTTTTTAAAAGAAAGCAGGTGCTGTATATCGTAAATAATGATTATATCTAAGTTGTACAGTTTGGCTGCAACCCTGAATAATCCTAAAATCTCAATACCTTTACGGCACTTTACTATGATTCGCACGATTAATATAGATGAAATGCTCCGCCTGGATGCAGCTATTCCTTTGGTAGATGTCCGCACACCTGCTGAATTTGAGCAGGGTCATATGCCAGGTGCATTTAATTTGCCCATATTCAGCAATGAGCAGCGCGTACAGGTAGGGACAACTTATAATCAGGTAGGTCGGGAAGCGGCTGTTTTATTGGGCTTTGACTTAACAGGAGCTAAATGGTCGGGCTTTGTCAAGGAAGCACTTGAAATGGCACCTGATAAAAAAATCTGCCTGCACTGCTGGCGTGGCGGCATGCGTAGCGGAGCGATGGCCTGGGCCTTAAATCTATACGGGTTTGAGGTTTATCTGTTATCTGGTGGGTATAAAGCCTACCGGCATTGGGTTTACCGGCAGTTCGAAAAGGAGCGCAAAATCCTTGTGCTTGGGGGAATGACCGGTGCTGGAAAAACAATGGTGTTGCAGGAGTTGAGAGAAATGACGGTGCAGGTACTGGATTTGGAAGGGCTTGCCAGGCATCAGGGGTCTACCTATGGAAGTATGAATTCATTAGTT
>DATJDF010000321.1:0-3865 GCA_035497555.1 Arachidicoccus sp.
AGCAAGGAAGGCGCTAAGCACCTGATCCGCAAAAACGCCTGGGTACTTCAGGCAGATTTCGGCCGGTTGGCGGATGCGGCGACCCCTATTGCACTTATCGGCTATATGGTCATCAATGAGGATGAGCCCCTGTCTACTGTAATGGAAGTGATTGAACAACCCCATCAGATTTTATTACGTATTGAATATCAGCAAAAAGAGGTGCTCATCCCACTGCACGCTGAAACCCTGGATAAAATTGACCGGGTTAAAAAGGAAGTGCATGTCAGCCTGCCGGACGGATTACTTGAAATTTATTTAGAAGGATAATAAGGTGATTCCATAAAGGACCTATAATTTGAACGGATCAATTTGCCTATTTTCGACAATTACTGTAACTTAACATCATGAAGCTGCCCTGAATTTCAAGGCGATAATTTTAAAAGCAAAAAATGAACAGTTATGGCAACCAAAGATCATCCGGGCGTCTATGTTCCACCGCCAATATTTTACATTGCTTTTTTTTATTTCTCCATGCTGCTGGAATATGAAATAGCACTTGGAACTGCTTTTCTAAGAAAATCTTCCACTGCATTTATAGGTTGGGCATTTATTATTATCGGCTGCGGCATTGCAGTGGTAACGATCATCCAGTTTATCCGGTCGCGCAATACCCTGGTGACCATTAAATCCGCCCATTCCTTACAGACGACAGGCATTTACGCCTATTCCCGCAATCCCCTGTACGTAAGTTTATTTTTTATGTATTATGGTTTTGCCATTCTTTATGGTAATTGGTGGACTTTTATTATCTCTCCATTTCTGGTGCTTATTATGAAAATGTATGTTATCAAAAGGGAGGAACGCTACCTGCACAGAACTTTTGGCAAGACCTATAAGGAATATAAAAAAGAGGTACGAAGATGGATCTAAAAGTTTGGGAAAATTTGAACTTAATGATTTTAATAAAAGCGGGCACTGTTCCGGGCTGAATGGAACAATGCCCCCTTTTTTCATTTCCAAGAATGCCAAAAAACGAAACCGGAAGCATATATCAATATACTTAGGCTGCATGTACCTTTTGGGTGTACTGATCCTTAAACTTTACAATTCCAGTCTCGACATCATAGATGGCGGTTTCCACCCGGATACGTCCCGACTGTTCCGCTTCCCGAATAAGGCTGCTTTCCGCCAGCATCTCACGTCTGACATTTTCTACATGGATCGCGGTCACTTTTTCAAGGAACTGTGGATTTTGGCTGTTTCTTTCATGTAGAACAGTCTGCTCTGCCTGTACAGCAGGAGAAATTTTATCTAGTAATCCTGTAAGGTTGCCCAGCTGCACCTGGTCACAGGCACCACTGATGGCTCCGCATTTTGTATGTGCCAGGATGACGATGAGTGGGGTATGGGCGACCTCTACCGCATATTCAAGTGAGCCCAGTACATGTCCCGAAATAATATTACCGGCGATCCGGATATTGAAGATGTCTCCAATCCCCTGGTCAAATACCAACTCTGCCGGTGCTCTGGAATCCATACAACTTAATATAGCTGCAAATGGATATTGCCCGTCTTTGGTAGCGATGACATTTTCCTGATAATTTCGGTTCATTCTTGTATTGCTTGTAAAACGGCGATTGCCGTCTTTAAGCAATTGAAGTGCCCCCTGTGGAGTTGACACATTTTCTTTTATTTGTAAGATAGTCATAAGGTAATTTTTTTTTGCATCAGGTTGCTGCCTTTAAACATGCAGCAACCGGCAAAGAATTAATAATAAATCATGCGAATTTTAAACCGCATTCAATTCTTCCAGTAACTTCTTATGTTTACCCGCAGAGCGCCGGGCAGTCTGATCCCCATCCAGTTCGTTCATCAGATAATGCACATTAGCACCCTGAGGTACCCGGTAATTGTTTTTGAATCCAACCAGAGATACGGTTATGTTTTTTTCTGGTGCTTTTACATCATGGAATTCCCGAATGACTTCCAGGACATCATAATCAATGTATTCAGCGTCCGTGGCATCTAAAATGATCGTGCTATTTTCTGGAAATGCATCAAGGGTTTTTTTTATACTGCCTTTATTCAAAAAGGATACTTCTTGCGCCAGTTTGAGTGTTGTCGCGTCCCCACCAGCTGACTTAATGCGGCGATAATAATAGGGAATACGCATATTGCTTCTGAGTAAGTAGAAAATGTTGATAACAAAACCAAGTGCTACTCCTTTAAGTAGTCCTAAAAATGGAAGTGCTACTGCCACGGCAGTGACGACAAATGGTATAAACTCTGTTGGTCCCACTTTATACATGTGGCGGAAGATGGCGGGCCTGGCCAGTCGGTATCCGGTAAAGATCAGAATGGCCGCCAGTGCTGCTTTTGGAATCAGATTCAGGATCGACGGTATAGTCGCCACACAGATGAGTAATAAACAACCATGTACGATGGTCGATAATTTTGATTTGGCTCCGGAATTAAGATTAGCGCTGGAACGGACAATGACTGAAGTAATCGGCAGCCCTCCAATAAATCCACTCAGTATATTGCCAATCCCCTGGGCTTTCAATTCTGCATTCCCCGGTGTATTTCGCTTCAATGGATCCAATTTGTCAGTGGCCTCTATACATAGAAGGGTTTCAATTGAAGCAACTATTGCAATAACTGCCCCATAACGCCATACTTGCGGATTAAGGAAGCCTTTCATATCCGGAAAAGTAAACTGGCTGATAAAACTGGAAAAGGAAGTAGGGATCGCCAGGTGAACAAGGTAATCTTCTTGCAACTGCAGGTTGCCACCCGTGTAATGAAATCCCAGGTTCATGACGGTTCCAATCACCACAACTAACAGCCCGGCCGGTATCATTTTCAGTTTACCAATGGAATTAGATTGCCATAGTACCAGTATAAACAGACTGACCACGCAAATGGCCATAGCCCCAAAATGCAGGTTATCCGTAATACCGGAAAGCATAGAGAAATTAATACCTCTTTCAGCGTCCTGCAACCCAAGTAGTTCCCCATGAAATCCTACCGCATCCGGTAGTTGCTTAAAAATAATAGTGAGCCCAATACCGGCGAGCATGCCTTCGATTACACTGGATGGAAAAAAGTTGGCGAATGTGCCTGCTTTGGCAAATCCCAGAACTAGTTGAAATATACCTGCGAGTACGGTTGCACAAAGTAGAATCTCAAAGGCGCCAAGGTCTTCTAAAGCACCTATAATAATAGCGACCAGGCCAGCGGCGGGGCCGCTTACACTGAAGTTGCTTTTACTTAGAATACCAATTAGAATGCCCCCGATAATACCCGATACAATGCCAGAGAATAAAGGCGCGTTAGAAGCTTGTGCAATACCAAGGCAAAGCGGAAGCGCAATTAGAAAAACAATAAGCCCTGCGACCAGATCCTTTTTAAGAAAAGCGAAGGGTGATTTATTAAGTGCCATAGAAAAATTTTATAAAAAAATAAGAAGAGATGATCTCCCGGAAGTTTTCGGGTGCGGCTTCGCCTATACCTATACAATTTTTTGAGCATAGGATGGACAGGAGGTGCCGATACGCCTGCTTCCTGTATTAGAATGCTGGCATTACATCACCGGTTCGGGAGTTGTAAAAATGAAGGAGAATGAATGAAAGCCTTATCGTTTATCGTCCTATTAATTATCGACAAATTAACCTAGAATTGGATCCTTTTGTCTGAATGTAATAACTACAATTATTGCCGTAACATGAGGCGTAATCACCCACAACAACGAAATAATACTTTCATACAATACAGTTCAAAAAGGGGTTCTGTTAAGCAGCCATATTGTAATGGATAGTCCTGATGTCTTTAGCTCATGGGGACTTATCTGCAAAACAGATTTGATAACTCGTAAAAGGTGCGT
>DATJDF010000322.1:0-8481 GCA_035497555.1 Arachidicoccus sp.
CCGATATTAATTTCCAGAAGAATAAATGGACTATTTATACCAATTTTACCGGGTCAAGGTCCGGAGAACTGATGGGGTGGATAATCGGAGTAGATTATCCAGACAGAAACTGGTCACTGAATGATACCGGAATATACAATATTGATCAGTATAACGGGACCATCGGAATCGATTATGCGGTTGGTAAAAAATCTTCACTTGGTATCAGTTATAGCGGTGGCTATAGGGAAGAAAATGGCAATGACGATGTTAAAAACTACATTACCGGTCGCCCTTCAGGCAAAATAGATTCAATTATTCGCAGTTATGCAGTATATAATCCTATAGCGATCAGCAACTCCTTTAACCTCCATTACCTTAATAAATTCAACCAGAAGGGGGCGCAACTTTCTATTGACGGCGATTACTTTAATTTTTATCGGACGGATTACTCAAATTTTAAAGGCTGGACCCAAATCCCCGGCATGCAGGAACCAGAAGGTGACCTCATGCTTTATTATAATACAGCCAAACAAAATATTCTCATATACACCTTAAAGGCAGATCTAACACTGCCAACATCTTTTGCTTCCTGGATGTTTGGATCCAAGTTGAGTTTCATCACTAATAACAGTAATGCATTATACTACGACCTGCAGTCTGGCTCCAAAGTATATGACAGTAGTAAAAGCAATATCTACGGATATGTCGAAAACACCCAGGCATTCTATGCTACCGGGACAAAAAATATGAATAAATGGACCATCCAGGCTGGCCTCAGGGCGGAAATAACGAAAACCAATGGGCATTCTTATACACTCAATCAAATCCACGAGGACCATTATCTTAAGTTTTATCCCTCTGTAGCGATTAGTGTGGAGGCAAATGAACAAAATAGCTTTACAGGTACATTTAGTAAACGAATTAACCGTCCATCCTTTTGGACCTTAAACCCATACAGATCACTACTTACCTCATTTGCCTATTATGATGGTAATCCAGCACTGAAACCGGAATATACCAGCCAATTGGAGCTTGGACACAATTACAAAAAGCTATTCAGCACCTCAGTTTATGTAAATCGGACCAATAACGGTTTTGATAATTTGACCATTGGCTCCATGGATACCAATCTTGTTTACAGAACACCGCTGAATTTCCTGACTACGACCAAATACGGAATGACGGAGATTATAAGTTTCTCCCCGCTCTCCTGGTGGGAAAGCACAAATCAATTCAATTTATATTATACCGACGCTAAGTCGAACCTTTCCATTGTGAAGGATTTAGCAGGATGGGGTAAATACATAGCTACATCCAATAATTTCTATTTCAACAAAGACAAAACTTTCAGCGGCGCTATTAACTATTGGTGCCAATTCCCGGAAATAGATCATATTGGCAGATCTAATACTTATTCCTCCCTCGATCTGGGTCTGATGTATACCACACTTAATAAAAAGTGGAATTTTGCATTAAATGCCACCGATATCTTCAAAAACAGCGCCCCTACGATATATACGACAGTAAATGGGCTCCAACAGAGTTTTGACAATTTTCAATTATCCAGAAGTATTGTTTTTGCACTGACTTATAAATTCGGGAGTAACCGAAAGTCGGACAATCGCAAATCCGGCAACGAAGAAGAGAAAAGCAGATTATAGAGCCAAATGACGGCTGGACGGTTCAAACGGCGTACTGGATTCATAAAACCGGTAGGAAATTTGCAATGGACTAACGACATCCAGTTATGCCATTGCCGAATAACTGATTGGCAGTAACAAATTTCTTCAAACGAAAAACAAACAAAATTTTAGAATATGGAACATAAATTTAAAATAGGCGATCATGTGGCCTGGAATTCGGAGGCGGGTTATGTATCAGGCAAAATCATAAAAATACATTCTGAAGATTTCAAATATAAAGGCTATACGCACCATGCCGATAAAGCGCATCCTCAATATGAGATCAAAAGTGACAAATCAGAACATATAGCTGCTCACAAGGAATCGGCACTTAAATTGATAAAATAATCATTAGGTCGGGGCTAATCAGGCTGGCCGCAATTGACCGTTTGAGAAAAACTCTATAACCCAGTACTTCGATTATTTTTCCAATAATACCAAATACGCCTTTTTCCAATTTCTCCATTCTTCTTGATTATAGGCTTTTGCTGGCCCTTGACCTGTTTCGACGTAACCATGTAAGCCATTGCATTATTCACACCCTTGATATCCAACTTACCTCCCATTCGTAAACATTCTGCAAGAATCTCCCCAGTTGTTACTGGTTTATCCAGAAAACCCGCATTCAGTAAGTGCTCCTTAATAAACCAGGAAGGTAACGCTCTGGAATGGGTCGCTTTGAAAAAAGCTCTAACGTTTTTATGCTCCTTCAAAAACGCCTTCATCTCCTTTGACATATACAAATTCTCAGATAGCTTGAAATTAGGATCATAAAAATCGTTTTCCCTAATCGAATAGGCTGATAAAAGCTTCGCCAACTTCTTTGCGGAAATGCCATTTCTACCCTTAAGGAAATCCTGAAAAGGAAGTGGCTTTAAGCCCAAAAAAGCCGCGAGACCTTCCCGCTCTAACTCAATACTATCCAAAATTTCCTTAACTCGCTTAACGATGAAAGCTTTGTCAGATGAAGTTTTCTTTGCCATCTACAAATGGAAGAATCATTTTATCTGAATTTTATTGGTATTTTATTTTTTTGTTACCTTTATATCCATATCTTTGAATGGCCAAATGTTCGGCCATTTAGAAATCAAAATGCCATATTACATTGATTCTAAATAGATTGTACATATTGCCTTGCCGGCGTGATTGAAAAGTTTTAGTTGAGTATGTTGATATTTTAAACCAAAATATCCAATAGATTGCGATATGAAGAAATTTCAAAGCGCAGGATTAAAAAAGCAATGACACGAATTCCCTTAATTATACATTGAGGAAATAAATTATTATTCTTAGTCGTTCATCAAAATAAAATTGCCATATCTATGGAAAATTTCGATTATATGATTAGCTATAAGATCTTATTTGCCATTAAACCTCAGAACCCAAGTTAGACGCAAGGGCCTTACTATGGCCGAACAACTCTCGAATTATCACAATAAGGATTATTAAATAAAAGCAAAATGAAAAAAATATTATGCTTGTTGGGCGGAGCTATGCTCGTAATTAATGGAATAGGCCAAGGTGTAACACCGTTACCGTTATATATAGACGGACGGCTACCCAATCTAACCTTTCCCAAAGTAATTAATTACAAAGCAAATACTGCTACCATGGATGACTTTCAAGGCAAACAGAAAAAAGTGGTCATATTTGATTTCTGGAATACCCACTGTGCCGTATGCATTGCTCAATTCCCGAAAGAAATAGAACTACAAAAAAAGTATGCTCAAGAACTTCAATTTGTAATGGTGACTAAAGAGTCAAAAGAAAAAGTGGAAGCGTTTATAGCCAAATGGTCGAACATCCATCATCTAAAGCTGAATATACCTATTATAGTTGAAGATACTTTGTTAATGAAAAAGTATATCAGAGTCTTATACGAACCACAATATGCATGGATAGATCACCATAATCGGATGATTGCTCAGACAAGTGACTATTTTATAAATGAAGAACATGTAAAATCGATTTTAAAACTCATTGCTTCAAAAAAGTCAAGGGGCAAAATTCGATCAAAAAACGAATCTATTCTACAAAATAACTAACAAATCATATCGAATGAATAAATCGATTAAGGCAGTATTTATAACGTTCCTGTTTTCTAATCTCTTTGTAGCATTACTTGCACAACCGCAAACTACATTAAAGGGGATAGTCACAAATGAAACAGATGAACCATTATCATCAGTGACCATACGATGGAATCACAACCTAAACGGCATTCTAACCGATAATAATGGCAAATTCAATATTAGAATAACCAATTTCCCTGATACACTATTAATTTCAAGAGTAGGTTACATAACAAAGACTTTTACCGTAACTAAGTCGACTACTTCCTTGTCCATAACACTTTCAGAAACTGACAACAATCTTAATGATGTAACTATTAATACCGGTTATCAAAAGCTGAGTCCGAATAAAGCAACCGGATCCTATACTGTCATTGACAATAAAACACTCAACCAACAATCTGGCACCAATATATTGCAAAGGCTCAAAGGTGTGACTAGCGGCCTCCTTTTTAACACAGGAAAATCCAATCCTAATCCAAACAACACCACTGACATCAGTATTCGAGGCCTAAGTACAATTAATGGCCCTTTAGACCCTTTAATTGTGGTAGATAATTTTATTTATGACGGGGATATAAATAACATAAATCCAAACGATGTTGAAAACATCACAATACTAAAAGATGCAGCAGCAGCCAGTATATGGGGAGCTAGGGCAGGTAACGGAGTAATTGTAATTACAACCAAAAAGGGGAAATTTAATCAAAAACTAAAATTAGATATTAATGCAAATACTATAATCGACTTAAAACCAAACCTCTATTATTTGCCAAAAATATCATCAGCAGATTATATTGCGTTTGAGGAAGATCTTTTCAAAAGAGGATATTATGATGCCGACATCAATAGCAGATCCTACTCTGTACTTTCACCAGTAGTCGAAATGCTAGTTGCAAGAAGAGAGAATCAAACCACCGCCGCGGATTCCGCAAATCTCATAAATAAATTAAACAATGTGGATAGTAGGGATTTATACAATAAGTATTTTTTACGAAATGGTGTAACCCAACAATATTCAGTCGGTCTACGCGGAGGCAGCCAGCAAATTTCCTGGTTATTCTCTGGAAATTACGATAGAATAATAAATAATTATAAAGCAAAATATCACAAAATAAATCTTCATTTTGAAAACACCCTCCATCCCATTAAAAATGCAATTCTAAACCTTGGTGTATATTATACTAACAGTACTGCCGTTACGGGTGAAAGCGATTATGCTAGTACCACTTCAATAACTGGAACCAAACAAGTCCCATATCTACAAATTACTACACCTGAAGGACACTCAACTGCAATTCCGTATCAGTACAGACCGGGATATATAGACACAGCCGGTGCCGGGAATCTACTTGATTGGCGCAAAATCCCTCTTGAGGATTGGCAACACAAAACAGTTTCAAATAACATTGAAGATTTGGTAGCCCATATTAGATTTGAATACAGAATCTTAGATGGGTTGTCATTAAACATTAACTATCAATACGAAAGACAACGTAAAACAAGTTCTGGTCTTAGCGACACTTCAAGCTATTATACAAGAAACTTAATCAACTTGTTTACTCAAATAAATCCCGAAACTGGGACTGTAACACGTATTGTACCAATTGGCAGTATATTAAACGAGACACAAAGCCAACTCTTTTCTCAAAATTTGCGAGGACAAATTAATTATAATCAAAATTGGGCCAATCGACATAAATTAAACTTATTATTTGGCGCGGAAATAAGAGAAAATGGCAATCACAGTAATAAAAATAATTATTACGGATATAATGAAGACCCCTTACATTATACAAATGTCGATGTGGTAAATAATTATCCAACTTATATCACAGGAAATCCATCTGGATTAGAAGGATCAAATGGAATCTCTCAAACAAATTATAGATATTCGTCTTTTTTTTCCAATGTCTCTTATGCGTATATTGACAAATATACATTAAGCGGAAGTCTGAGAAAAGATGGCTCTAACATATTTGGCGCTACAACCAACAACAAATGGAAGCCGCTTTGGTCCGCGGGATTAGGATGGGAAATCTCTAAAGAAAGTTTCTACAATTCCGATCGCATCCCGTTTGTGAAATTATCTGCAACTTGGGGTAGCAGTGGTAATATTGACGTAAGTAAGACTCCCTTGCCCGTCGCAGCAGCAGCAATTAGCAATTTAACCTCTCTACCATTCCTTAGGATCAATACACTAAATAATCCAGGGTTAAAATGGGAGCAAGCCTATCAATTCAATCTGAGATTAGCCTTCGAAACACGCCGTCATCAATTAAATGGAACGATAGAATATTATTACAAAAAAGGCACAGATTTGTATGGACAAACTCCATATGATTATACTGCCTGGGGTTATAAACCAACAATAACAATGAACATAGCATCAATGAAAGGCAATGGAGTCGATATAGTGTTAAACGCCCAAAATACGATTGGCACCATAAACTGGAATACAAAATTATTATTCAATTATAATTTAAGCAAGACCACAAAATACTATTCACTATTCAAGTACCCGGAATCCCAAGCAGTTGGAGGAGGGGAAGTTATAAACCCTATTGTCGGCAAACCTCTTTACTCTATTTACGCATATAAATGGGGAGGTTTGGATAATGAAGGCAATCCCCAAGGATACATTGCAAACCAAAAAAGTATAGATTATACCGCAATTAGAAACAACATCAGTGATAAAGGAATGGAAGGAGGGAGTATTAAATATATTGGAAGTGCAACACCCAACTATTTTGGCGCATTAATGAACGCCTTCATGTTCAAAGGATTCAGCCTATCATTCAATATTAATTATAAGTTTGGGTATTACTTATTCAAGCCAACACTGTTCTATGGAACTTTAGCTAGGAATGGGACAGGAGGAACGGATTACAATAAAAGATGGAAAAATCCTGGAGATGAAAATAAAACTAACGTACCAAGTTTGACTTATCCAATGAGCGATGAAAGGTCGAGTTTTTACAGTAGATCAGATATTAATGTTATCAAAGGAGATCATATTCGATTACAATTTGTAGATCTATCATACACAATACAAAAAATGAAACAAAAATCCACAATTGAACAACTGCAATTATATATAAACGCATCAAACCTCGGAATAATATGGCGCGCAAACAATATTGGCATTGATCCCGATTACGGCAGTACAATTCCGGTTCCCAAATCTTTCACAATAGGAGTCAAAGCTACTTTTTAAATCGACCAAACAAGATGAAAAACAATACCAATTTATCAATAAAGAATATGCGACTCATGCTACTTCTGTCAGTATGGTGGATCTGTTTGGGTAGCTGTTCAAAATTCTTAGCAAAGAAATCAAATAATACCCTGGTCACACCTTCTACAACTGAGGATTTACAGCAAATCCTAGATGACTCTCAATTAATGAATGAAGTGGCAACACCATCTTACGGAGAGACTAGCTCGGACGATTATTTTATTCCGAACAAAATTTATTCAGGAATGAATCAAGGTTACCAAAATCTTTACACCTGGGCACATAATGATGCTAGTACATCAAATGATTGGAGTACTTGTTATGTGAAAATATACAATGCCAATCTCTGTTTAGAGAAACTTTCGGAAATAAAGCCAAATAATAACCAATTGTTAGCATGGAAAAATGTGAAAGGATCTGCTCTGTTCTTTCGAGCATACTATTTTCTCGAATTAGCCTGGAACTACGCAAAAGCATATGATAAAGCCACATCTGAAAAGGATCTCGGCATAGCACTCCGAACAAGCTCAGATTTTAACGTCCCTTCAAAAAGAGCAAACGTTGAACAAACTTATCAGAAAATCATCGAAGATTCAAAACAATCATTGAAACTTCTCCCAAATTATGCGACAGTACCAACAAGGCCATCGAAAGCAGCAGCATATGGTCTATTAGCAAGGACGTATCTCTCTATGAGAGATTATAACAATGCATTAAAATATGCAGATTCTTGCCTAAAACTAAATGATCAATTAATCGACTTTAACGGTGACAACGATATTATCAATGATTTGTCGAAAAACGTACCATTCAAAAAATTCAACAAAGAAATCATTTTCTATACAGAAATGAATAAAGTATTGACGTTGTATAAAACTACAACAAGAGGGCGTGTAGATAGTTCATTATATCTCTCCTACAATCCACACGATATAAGAACACAAGCATACTTTACTCAAAACAAAGACGGATATCAGATGTTTAAAGCTAATTATACTGCAAATATGAACCTCTTATTTACAGGTATTGCTACAGATGAAATATATTTGATAAGAAGTGAATCTTATATTCACATGGGAGAATTACAAAAAGGGATTGACGATTTAAATTCCTTGTTGATAAAAAGATGGGATTCAATGTACTTTAAGCCTTTCGCCGGAATATCAAAAAAAGAGGCGTTAATAAAAGTTTTAACAGAGCGAAGAAAAGAATTACTAATGCGTGGACTACGTTGGATGGATATCAAACGGCAAAATAAGGAAACTGCAAATATAGTACTCAAGCGACTAGAAAATGGAATCATTTTCAAGTTAGAACCAAATTCAAAATTTTACGCTTTGCCACTCCCAGACGACATTATTCAACTAACCAATATGCCTCAGAATCCACTTTAAAGTTAGGCGGGTACAATTTAACATTGCATCCGCCTATCAGTTGAATTCATGCAATTCTACAGTTTTGTGGTATTAACAATAACTGCTGATGGATCCGAAACAGTCGAAACATA
>DATJDF010000323.1:0-10889 GCA_035497555.1 Arachidicoccus sp.
CGATTCCCTACATTCTGGAAATGTGTCGGGAGCATGGACGGATCGACAATTTTCTGAAAGCAGCCGGCAAAATGCCGGCGGGTGATAAACTAACTGTCTACCCATTTGATGACACAGATATCTATAAGCTGATTGAAGGGGCTTCCTATAGTCTGCAGACAACGCCTAATCCTCTCTTAGATCGCCAGCTCGATACGCTTATCCAGATCATTGGAGACGCGCAGGAGCCGGATGGTTATCTATACACCTTCCGAACTGCGAAAGTAAAACACCCACAGGAGTGGATCGGTAAAGAACGTTGGGTGAACGCCGAAGTGCTTAGTCATGAACTTTATAACGCGGGCCATCTGTATGAGGCCGCCGTAGCGCATTACCAGGCAACGGGTAAAAAAAGCTTCCTGAATATTGCTATCAAAAATGCGAATTTACTGGTAAAGGATTTTGGCTGGGGTAAAATAGAAAAATATCCCGGGCATCCGGTCGTTGAAATGGGGCTGGCCAAACTGTATCGCGCAACTTCTAATCCTGCTTACCTGAAACTCGCCAAATTCTTCCTGGACGTTCGCGGCCCCCAGCCAGGTAATAAAGGAGATTCCTATAATCAATCCAACATTAAACTGACAGATCAAAGAGAGGCGGAGGGCCATGCGGTCCGGGCGGCTTATTTATACTCCGGGATGGCAGATGTGGCTGCCCTTACAAAAGACACCGCCTATGTAACAGCTATCGACGCGATCTGGACCGATATTATTGACCGCAAATTATATATTACGGGGGGTATTGGCGCCACGGGCAATGGCGAGGCTTTTGGTGCAGCCTACGATCTGCCCAATATGTCGGCCTATGCAGAAACCTGCGCCTCCATCGCCAATGTCTATTTTAACGAAAGAATGTTTCTGCTGCATGGGGAAGCCAAATATATTGATGTATTAGAGAAGACATTATATAACGGTCTGTTGTCAGGGGTATCACTCAGTGGAGATCATTTCTTTTACCCCAACCCACTGGCTTCACTTGGCCAGCATGCACGCAGCAGTTGGTTTGACTGTGCTTGCTGTATCACGAATATTTCCCGGTTTATGCCATCCATGCCGGAATACATCTATGCACAAAATGATAATTCGCTATATGTCAATCTGTTTGTTGCCAATAAGGCCAGTTTTGAGCTGGCGAAGGGGAAAGTTCAGCTGGAACAATTCACTGATTATCCATGGGACGGAAAAATCCGTATCGGCGTTTCGCCGGTGACGACCAGTGATTTCAATTTGCATATCCGTATACCGGGTTGGGCCAAAGGCAAAGCCTTACCGGGAGACCTGTATCATTTCATAGATGTCGATCCTGAACCAGTAGAAATCCGAATTAACGATGCAGTGGTCCATTATACCATGGATAACGGCTACGCCGTTCTGAGCCGTAAATGGCAGAAGGGTGATCAGATTTCATTTACGCTGCCGATGCCGGTGAAAAAAATACTGGCTGGAACAGAGGTTAAGGCGGACGAAGGCCGGTTTGCCTTTCAGAAAGGTCCGATTATCTATTGCATAGAAGGCGCAGACAGAAAAGACAGTTCGGTTATGCACCTATTAGTAGATACAAGTGCCGTAGTGAAAACGACTTATATGCCGGAAAAACTGCGCGGAATCGACCAACTGACGACCAGCGGTTATTTGGTAAAACGCAAGGCAGGCTCTTCTGATCTTGAAAAAGTAAAAACAACCATTACAGCGATTCCTTATTACAGCTGGAATAACCGGGGTGCAGATGAAATGGAAGTCTGGATTCCGTATAAAGAATCGCAGAGCAAACCCAAGCCGGCACCCAGTATCGCCTCCAAGAGCAAAGTAAGCGGTTCTGGTGTTTCCAAGCTGATGCTGAAGGCATTAAACGATCAGTATGAACCTGCTAATTCCAAGGATCAGAGCGCAGGTAACCTGCACTGGTGGCCCAAAAAAAATACGGTTCAATGGGTACAATATGATTTTGACAAAGCGTATAAAATATCCGGTACAAAAGTGTATTGGTTCGATGATGGTCCCTGGGGCGGTTGCCGGGTTCCTACATCCTGGAAACTAGAATATAAAAAGGGAGATAGCTGGCTGCCGGTAGAAAATGCGACTGCATATTCAACGGCTAAAGATGCATTTAATACAGTTCAATTTAAATCCGTCCAAACCTCAGCAGTGCGGTTGACCGTTCAATTGCCGAAGGACAATTCAGCAGGCATCCTGGAATGGGCAGTCGAATAAGCAATCTGAGAACGCTTTATAAATTGCCAATTTGATTTTTATAGCTCCAATCTATTGATCTTTAAGCTGCAATCATGCAGTTTAAAGATCAATAGATTTTTTTTCGTTTCTTACCAAAGCAATACTGTTACTGGGATTAAGCACCTGTTATGCTCTGTTTCACTCTTTCGTAATCCTCTTTTATAACAAGGCTAGACAAATAATATGTTTATTGTTCAATTGACGATTAAATCTTTAAAAACAGGTTAATATCCGGTAACTTTTCAGCAATTTTCAGGTGGCTACTTTTTAGATTGCTTTTTACTTTCACAGTACAGAAAGTTCGATTCAGCATTAACTAGACAAACTATATATATTTTCCGGGCGGTTCCTTACGCCGCTGACTCATTTGATCATTTGTCCACTCTGGTGGTTAATTTGTAATATTTACAATTTAAATCGAATCAATATAAACCCGTTTTCTTATGAAACGCTTCGTACTTATTGCCTTAGGTTATTTCGTTTTGTCGGCTATCCAGTTACAGTCTTTTGCTCAGGTACAATCACAACCCAACCCCGACAGTGTGAGACAGCAACGTGCACGTATGATAAAAACGGCAACTGAGGCCTATGAACATCGGGTTTTTACCCATCAGGACAGCTTAAGAGGTTCTGTTACCCTAGAAAGGGCATGGTGGGATGTATTGCGCTATGATATCTCCATTCAGCCTGATTTTGAAGATCAGTCCACCAGAGGTTCTAATGAAATAACTTACAAAGTATTGGATGCGCTTCAGCCCGCCATGCAAATCGACCTAAAGGCACCGCTGTCCGTCGATAGTATTATAGCAGGTGAAAATCAATCGCTTAATTTTACCAGAGAAGGCAATGTCTGGCATGTGCATACACCAAAATATGCCGTTGGCACGGTTCAGCATTTGAAAGTCTATTTTCACGGGCATCCGGTAATTGCCGTCCGGCCACCATGGGATGGCGGCTGGACCTTTACCCGGGATGAACAGGGTAATCCCTGGATGACAGTCTGTTGTCAGGGTGCGGGCGCGTCTCTATGGTATCCCTGTAAGGATCATCAAAGTGACGAACCTGACCAAGGGGCATCACTCACGATGATTGCAGCTGATTCGCTGGTGGCAGTGGCTGGCGGACATTTAGTAAATCGTCGCAAAACAAAGGACGGCTTAATCAGCACCAAATACGAGATTCAAAACCCCATCAGCAATTATTGTATTATCCCATATATTGGCAAGTACGATTCATTTAAAGAAACCTATCCAGGCCTTGACGGACCACTGCATATTGAATACGATGTACTGCCTGAGCACCTTAAAGAGGCACGTACTTATTTACCGGAGCAAGTGCATTATATGCTAAAGAGTATGGAATACTGGTTCGGACCCTACCCTTTTTATAAAGACGGCTACAAACTGGTAGAAGTACAGCATACAGGTATGGAACACCAGAGCGCTGTAGCTTATGGCAATCACTACGGATTTGGCTACAGGGGCCGGGACCTTTCTGGCACGGGCTGGGGATCTAAATGGGATTTTATTATCGTTCATGAGAGTGGCCACGAATGGTTTGGTAATAATATTACGACAAGGGACCTGGCCGACATGTGGGTGCATGAGAGCTTTGCTAATTATTCAGAAACATTATATGTGGAATACCGCTGGGGCAAGGCGGCGGGCAATGAATATAATTTCGGGATCCGAAAAAACATTGTGAATGACCGGCCCGTCATCCCGCGCTATGGGGTCAATGAATCCGGTAGCGGAGATATGTATTATAAGGGCAGTAATATGCTACATGCCATCCGCCATAGCATGAACAATGATTCCCTGTTCAGAAAAATACTTATTGGACTCAACCGTCATTTTTATCACCAGACTGTAACAGGACAGCAGATCCAGGATTATATTTCTAAAAGGGCGGGGTTTAATTACCAGCCGGTTTTTGACCAGTACCTGAAGACAACCCAAATCCCGGTATTGCAATTGCGCTTCAACGCCGATTCCAGTAAGGTAGAATATCGCTGGCATAATTGCATTGACAATTTTAATCTACCCTTGGCATTGGCGTCGGGCACCGACAAAAATAATACTGTGCTAAAGCTTTACCCTACCACTGCATGGCAGCGGACATCTATTCAGAAGGCCGATCGCGCACTTGTGAATTCTGAATCCATTATCCATAATTATTATATAGAAACTGATTTTTCGAGCGAGTAATAAACCGATCGTATCCTGTGTACAAAACGATTTTAAACTAAAAACAAAACGAGATGAATTCAAAAATCCAATTTAACCAGCCGGGTAGGCTGCCCGGCAGATATGGAGCATACAAATGGCTGCTATTGCTTCTCTTTATGTGTTTTATCCAGATGACCGCACATGCACAAGAGGTTCATACCATAACGGGTACCGTCCGCTCCTTAGAAGACCAGCAGCCCATTTCGGGTGTTTCTGTGACGCTACTGCGGGGCCAACAAGGGACAACAACAGATGAGGCGGGCCGTTATACGATACATGCACCAGGAACAGATTCCCTGGTCTTTCATTATGTCGGCTTTGTCACCCAACATATATCAGCCAAAGAGAGTAATATCGATATTACACTCCAACGTTCCACGAATGAATTAAATGACGTGGTCGTCATTGGTTATGGTACGGAAAATAAAAAAGTCGTTACGGGTGCAATTGGGACTGTAAAATCCAAAGATTTTGTCAAGGGTGCGGTCCGGGATGCGGCGCAACTGATTACAGGAAAAGTCGCAGGTCTGAGCGTGTCTTCTTCCAACGGCGATCCTACTGCAGGCACAGAAATCATGCTCAGAGGTATACCGACACTAATGTCCTCCACAGCACCGCTGGTACTCATTAACGGCATTCCTGGTGATCTTAATACGGTGGCACCGGAGGACATCGCCTCAGTGGATGTACTAAAGGACGGTTCAGCTGCAGCAATTTACGGGACAAGAGCAACCAACGGGGTTATCCTTATCACCACTAAAGGGTATAGTAGTGCTGCTGCTAAATTACAATATGACGGGTATGTCAGTGTTCAGAAAATTGCCAGGCGGCCGGAGTTTTTGACGGCGGATGATTACCGCCGTTTGATCAAAGAAGGGGTTGCCTATACTGATTACGGAACCTCTACAGACTGGTTTAAGGAGATTTCCAGGACACCAGTTAGCCATACGCATAACTTTCTGTTACAGGGAGGTAGCGCGACAACGAATTATACGGCCAATATCAATTACCGCAGCTGGCAGGGGCTTTTGAAAAGATCTGACAATGATCAGCTTCGAGGAAATTTCGATATCAACCATTCTATGTTCAATGACAAAGTGAAAATCCACCTGAATGCGATTATGTCCAAACGGAAATACTGGACCGGCGGCGACGGCTTTAGTTTTAATACCTATATCTACCGCCAGGCACTGATCCGCAATCCGACAGATAGTATCCGCCATGCCGATGGCAGCTTTGTGACCAGAGACGGCTATTTCTATGACAACCCTGTGGCCTTACTGGACGGCGTAGACGGCGAGAATACCGAAAAAGAGATTCGGTTAAATGGTAGTATTACCTACCGTCCGGTAAAGGCCCTGCAGCTGAAACTGCTGGTGTCTGATAACAGCTGGACACAGCTCCGCGGTTATGCCACCCAGAAGGCTTATCCGGCCAATATTCAGAATGGCTGGGGCAATTCCTATGCGTCACGGGGCGTGAGTTCTACGGAGGACCGTTTGCTGGAATTTACAACAGACTATACAAAATCCTTCGGCAAACATAATCTTACTGTGCTGGGTGGCTATAGTTACCAGTTTGCCACCAGTGAAGGGTTCTGGATGCAGAACTGGTATTTCCCTTCAGATATCTATGGCTACAACAATATGGGCGCCGGAGATGCACTTTCTGAAGGAAGTGCCGGTATGGGCAGTAACAAAACGGAGAATAAACTGATTGGATTTTTTGGTCGTATTAATTATAATTATGCTGAAAAATATCTGTTTATGGCCAGTATGCGCCGGGAAGGTTCTTCCAAGTTTGGCACCAATTACAGATGGGGTATGTTCCCGGCGGTTTCCGCCGGTTGGCGGATCAGCCAGGAAGACTTTCTAAAAAACAGTAAAGTGATTAACGATCTGAAGCTCCGCATTGGTTATGGGGTAACCGGTACCGCTCCCTCTGCGGATTACGATGCAATGACCACCCTGAATTATGGTAGTCGTTTCCTCTATAATGGCGATTGGATCCAGGGCCTTTCTCCTACCAGAAACCCAAACCCCAATCTACGCTGGGAGCAGAAGCAAGAGTATAATGTCGGGCTTGATTTCGACCTGTTCCAGCATTTTGTAAGTGGTAGTATTGACGCCTACCGCCGTGATACGAAAGATATGCTTTACGATTATCCGGTCCCGGTCCCGCCCTATCTCTTTAATACGATTTTGGCCAATGTGGGGCGTATGCGCAACGAAGGGCTGGAGGTTCTGCTGAACTTTAACCCGGTAAAAGGCAAAGACTTTAGCTGGAATTCCGGGGTAACTTTTTCTACGAACAAGAACAGGTTGGTTTCCATAAATAACAGCCAGTTTAATCTTACCCAGAATTTCTTTACGGCGGGTTATACCGGGGAACCGATCCAGACCTATACCCATAGAGTCGAGGTGGGCCAGCCCATTGGTAATTTCTACGGCTGGAAATCAGTCGGCATTGATTCTTCAGGTGCCTGGAAAGTGTTGAATAAGGAAGGGAAGACCATTTCTATCCGGGATGCCAATGAGGATGACAAACAGGTAATTGGCAACGGTCTGCCTAAATATTATCTTTCCTGGAACAATTCGCTGCAGTACAAGAATTTCGATCTGAGTGTGAATATGCATGGTGCTTTTGGATATCAGATTCTCGACTTCCTGCGCATGTTTTATGAAGACCCCCGTAATGCGCAGTATAATATGCTGAAATCGGCTTTTGATAATGTATATGGTCAAAGGCGACTGGACTATGATCTTTCCTATGTCAGCTATTATATTGAAAATGGCGCTTATTGGAAAATTGACAATATCACCCTGGGTTATGGGATTCCTTTTAAAAAGAATTCTGCCATTAAATCGGCCCGCGTATATGTCTCCGGTCTAAACCTGATTACCATTACCGGGTATAAAGGCATCGATCCTGAAGTGAACCGGGGCGGACTCGCACCTGGCAATGATGAAAGGGATAAATATCCAACCACCAGAACCTTCACACTTGGGGTAAACCTTACCTTCTAACCTTCAAATTTATGATCATGAAAAAAAAGAATTTTTTATATAAATCGCTACTCGCCTTATCGGTCATTTCCCTAGCCGGAGGCTGTACAAAACTGGATGTTAAGGATTATTCCGAGATCGTAAAGGACAACTTTAAACCGACCGGCGATGATATCGCTTCTATTATAGCACCGGTTTATATTGTGATGAGGCCAATGTGGGCAGATTGGTATGGTAATTTTGATCTTCAGGAAGAAAGTGCAGATGCAATTGTCACTCCGGTCAGGCCCAACGGCTGGTATGATGGGGGTACCTATATCCGGATGCATCAGCATCTATGGACACCAACAGAAGGACAGCCGGAAACTTTATGGCTGAATTGTTACTCCGGCATTAATGCGGCCAACCGGGTTATCAGCCAAATTGAATCTGGCGAAGTACCCATTGCTGACGGGAAAGAGGCTATTATTGCAGAACTAAAGACGGCGCGGGATTTTTATTATTATGAGCTACTGGACAATTTTGGTAATGTGCCGATCGTAACGGATTTTACGAGCGCTGATTTGCCTGAACAAAGCACCCGAAAGCAGCTTTATGATTTCTTAATTAAGGAACTTGGGGAAAATATTCCATTACTTAGCACAGAGGTAAGCAGCAAGACCTATGGTCGTTTTAATAAATGGGCCGCTAAGACCCTGCTAGCCAAAATACAGCTGAATGCGCAGGTGTATACAGGCACACCAAAATGGGCAGAATGTATTGCTGCCTGTGATGAAGTGATTCAAAGCGGACTCTATATACTGGAAGAAAATTACAAATCAAATTTTGTCACGGAAAATGAAAACTCCAAAGAAATGATCCTGGCGGTACCTTATGATGAAACCAAGGCACCCGGCTTTATTATCCATATGAAGACACTCAAACCGGCAGATCAGAAAGTATATAACCTGCAGGCGCAGCCCTGGGGGGGCAGCTGCGCGGTGCCACAGTTTATCCATACCTATGACCTGGATGATGGCCGGCTGAAAGACAGTTGGATTATGGGACCGCAAATCACTCCAGATGGCGATGTAGCGATTAATTATATTGATTCTTTGATCAATGTGGATCAGGCCGGCGGAAATCCATTTAATTATGGCCTGCCGATTGGTAAATATGAAATCAAAATGGGCGCAAAAGGTAGCCTCAGCAATGATTTTCCCATATTTCGTTATGCCGATGTGCTGATGATGAAAGCTGAGTGCTTACTCAGGACCGGCAAAGCTGCCGAGGCCGCTTCGATCGTAACGGAGGTAAGAAAGCGGGATTTTAAGACCCATCCCCAGAAGGCCACTGTAACAGCCGCCGATCTCCAAAAAGGCAGTGTATATGATTACGGTTATGTCAAGGACGGCAAGATCGTAGAAAACCAGGGAGGCGCGGATATTCAGTTCGGTCGTTTCTTTGATGAATTAGGCTGGGAGTTTGCCGCAGAAGCACACCGCCGCCAGGATATGATCCGTTTTGGGGTTTATTCTTCCAAAAAATGGTTCCAGCATAAACCTATAGGCAAATACCGTGAGCTATTCAGTATTCCTGAAAGTGTCCTGAATTCCAATTCTAATTTGAAACAGAATCCCGGTTATTAAAACAGGGGTTTTCTGCCTGCTTTAGAAGGCGTATTTGCAAAAGACGAGGCCCGGTAATGACTATCGATAGTCATTACCGGGCCTCGTCTTTTGCAAAGTTTATGATACTAGTCCCGTTCCAGGCTTTGTACAGGGTTTCTAGATACCGCTTTTAAAATTTGCACGCTGATAGTAATGACGGCCACCACCAGCGTAATGACGCCGGCCACCGCAAATATCCACCATGAAGTATTTATCCGGTATGCATAACTCAACAGCCAATGATTCATCAAAAACCAGCTGGTGGGGATGGCCAGTATTAATGCGATAATAACCAGCTGTATAAAATCACGCGACAACAGCACGAAAATATTAGTCAAGGAGGCACCGAGCACTTTGCGTATACCTATTTCTTTGGTGCGTTGCAATACATTATAGGCGGACAGACCTAGCAATCCAAAACAGGCAATAAATATGGCCAGCACTGCGAATATGCCAAATACGCTACCGAATTGAACATCTGATTTATATTGCGCTGCAAACTTTTCATCTAGAAAATAGTAATCAAACGGATCCTGCGGGAAATATTTCGACCATAAAGCACTTAGCTTTTGAATGGTTTGTTCCATATCAGCCGGATTTACCTTTACAGAATAATAGTTTGCCCTGTCCGGTGAAAGTACCATGATGATAGGGTTTATACTTTTTTGTAGTCCCACCTGATGAAAATCAGCTGTAACGCCCACAATGGTCAGGGTGTCACCCCGGACAATTTTTTCACCGATAGCCTCCGTTCCATCTTTAAAACCAAGTATTTTTGTAGCAGCCTGGTTAAGCAGGACGCTGGTAGAATCGGTTCCAAATGTAGGAGAAAAGTTCCTTCCCGCGATCATTTTAATAGCATAGGAAGGTATAAAGTCATAATCTACTCCAAGATTGTAAAGGGAGACAACAGACTTGTCGGCTCCAAGTCTTTTAGAGCCATTTGTCCAGTAGATTTCATTACCAGGCACATCCGTAGAGGCGGTTATATTTTTTACAGCCCTCAATTGCAGCACAGAGGATTTAAACGGTTGATAAGCATTTTGATAAGACGCAGTACCTTTTACCGTTTGTGGCGCTGTGAGCACCATTGTCTGGTCTATATTAGCACCAAGGTGCTGGTTGCGCATATAACTAACCTGCTTGAAAACGACAATCGTACCTGCGATTAATATTACCGAGATGACAAACTGCGTTACAATAAGACCTTTACGCAGCCGTACTCCCCTTGCTGAATTTTTAAAGGCTCCTTTTAAAACCAGTACGGGTTTAAACGCCGAGAGTACAAAGGCCGGATATAATCCGGATAAGAAAGTTCCTGCCAAAAATAAAGCAATAAATATCAGCGTGTAATTGCCTGATAATATAATTCCTGTATAATGCGCTCTTCCTGTAAAAAGATCAAAAGGCCGAAGCAGCAGAAAAAATAAGATTAAGGAGATCAATAATGCGGTCATATTAATCAGGAAGCTTTCCATCAGAAATTGCCGCATCAATTTACCGCGTACTGCACCGAGAACTTTGCGGATACCAACTTCCTTGGCCCGCTCCACGGATCTTGCTGTGGCCAGATTAATATAATTCATCCAGGCAATGCATATGATGGCAATGGCAATTAAAAAGAGAAAGGATACTCCTTGTCCGCTGCCATTGACTTCGGCTTCCTGATTGTAATTTGAATAGAGGTGGATATCCCGAAGGGGAATCAGATGCAATTCAACGCGCCGGTTATTGGCC
>DATJDF010000324.1:0-4497 GCA_035497555.1 Arachidicoccus sp.
TTAATCTGGGTGAAGGGAAATTATATGGGGCTCAGGAGAATGATTTACATTACCTGCAAGGCTGCGCGCTGGAGTTGATGGCAAAAAAGGAAGAAAGCCAGATGGCTGCGCGTGATTTAAGGTCGCAGTCGAAGGCTAAATTTGAATTGGCCACGAAAGGTATTTCTGAACCTGTTCAGGCAATTTTCTATAATGATCCACAGCCGGATAAGATTTTTTATCAGGGTCTCGCCTGGATAAAATTGGGTGCATCAGCGAAGGCCGCGACCATCTTTGAAAAGTTGGTAGATTTTGGCCGACGTCACTTAGAAGACAAGATTAAAATTGATTATTTTGCGGTCTCGCTGCCGGATCTGCTGGTCTTTGATCAAGACTTAGATATAAAAAACCGGCTCCATTGTTTATACCTGATTGGGTTAGGTAAACTTGGGTTGGGAGATTACAGTGCTGCCACCGGGTATTTGGAGCAGGTACTCGAAGGTAATTTGAATCATCAGGGAGCTCAGATACATTTACAGATGGTAGCATTTTTGAAAACTGAGGCCGCTATCTGAATCTGAGGCACTTCCAAGCAGGTTTCAATTGAGTTATTAATGGGCCGAAGCCGCTGCTGTCAATATTTTATATAGCCCATGCATAATAATATTGGCTACTTATAACCTAAAATGCAGGGGGCTTTAGGGGTTGGCCTTCCGATCGGCGGAAAATAAGTTAGGTGCTGTGCAACAGTTAGATAAATACAATGCTGAACGCAGGATTGTTTGTAACCTGGGTAAAAATGGTTAAATTGCGGCGACTTGAACTCAACCGCTATTTAACATTGATGAAACTACGCATCTTACTTCTGCTTTTACTTACCTGCATATGCTGTAAATCGGGTTATACTCAGAAATTAAGTACAGAATCATTGATTGAGGCGTGGAAGACTCAAGGAAAAGACCAGACGCGGAGAGCAGAAATCACCTATGACGATTTACTGCATAATCTGGATGCCCAAGCTTTTTTGAAGAAAATTGACAGCCTGAAAGACTATATTGATCATCATGATAATCAAAGGCTTTGGGTAAGGCTGATAATTTATGAAGTATATGGCCATCGAAGATTGGTTACGCCTTTTAAACAAATCTATGTAACGAATCTGAAAAAGGCAATAACAATCGCCGGGCTGCTCAAAGACGATCAGCTATTATCGGAACTGTATACCTATTATGCTGATAATTATGTTAACCACGACGTTGAAAGCCGACTATTTTACATATTAAAGGCGATGGATCTACAGAGGAAAATAGGGTTTCAGTATTTTCCACATGTCTATCTGCGATTCGTGTCGATTAGTAAGGCCATGTATCGTACCATGGATTACAGACAATCTATTCAATATGGTCTCGAGTGTCTCGCGCTCCTTAAATCCCCTGCAAATGATCCTATTAATTTCATTCTCCAGCTCGACCTGATTGGTGCTTCCTGTAAAAATCTGGGAATGGCAGACAGTACAGACTTTTATTACCGTCGGATTAACCGGATTCTGGATCAGGGGCATGCGCTGGACAGCTCATTTAAACAGATTTGGCGCGGTGTCGCCGCTGGTGGTATTGCCCAGGCCAAATTTCTGAAAGGCGATTACGCCCAGGCCTATCAACTTTTAGCCGTAAATATTCAAAGCAGCCGCAAATACGAACAGTGGAGTGATGCGGCGATGGCAGGTAATGCCATGGCAAAGATTAATTATTACCATAAAAATTATGATAGCGCATTACATTATTGGAATGAGGCTTATAAATGGTCTGAGCAAAGTAATGATCTCATAAATATAATACCCGCTGCGGAAGGAATTGCCAGTGTCTATAAACAACTAGGTGATTTCGACAGTGCTTTTTTCTATGTTGAACGCTTTCACCTTTTTAGAGATAGCCTTCAGATGGAGATGAATGCCTGTAAATTATCCACGCTGAAAGCGCAGGTTGAATTTGATGATATGCAAGCGTCGCTGGCAGCGGCAGAGCATATTATTGACCGTCAGCATCAGATCCGCAATATTATCCTCGGTTGCGTTGCACTATTAGGCATAATTGCCATTTTTCTATACAATCGGTATCGATTAAAACAGGATATCCGCCAGCAGATTCTGGAACGCAAAAATAAGATTGCAGCCATGGAAGTCGCCCGGGCAAAGGAGCAGATTGCTTCTTTTGCCAGCAATTTAAAAGAAAAGGAACAGCTTATCCGTGAACTCAAACAAAAAATGCAACAGGATACAGCAACAGATGATTATATGGCTGAACGGTTAAAAAATTATTCACTGGTAACAGATGAAGCGTGGGCAAAATTTAAAGGAGAGTTTATTACGGCTTATCCTAATTTTTTTCCAAGGCTTTATAAGGTACTTCATAAAATGACACCGGCAGAGGAGAGGCTAACGGCACTTATCTATCTAAGGCTTAGTAATCAATTGATTGCCGGTACACTTGGAATAAGTAAAGAAAGCGTATCGCGTGGAAAAAGGCGGCTCAATCAACGGATGATGCTTCCGCCGGATGTCTCCATGGAAAATTTTCTGCTCCAGGATGAGGAGTACGGCTAATTGTGTAAACATCAGGACCTGCATTTACTTTTTCACCATAAGTGTCACCCCAAGCAAACCCTTATGCATAATTGTATTTGTCCCGGACGGGCTTTTAACCACCCTATATCCTGCCACAATCTTTGCCTATTTTGAACCGCCCATTTTTAATGGAAAGCCGACCTGATGTTCCCGTAATTATTCATCAAAACTGCTGAAAATAATTTTCTACCGGCCCTGATATTTGTGCGTCATATAGTTTGAAAATCTAATATTGTTAAGCCCTTACTTGCCCTTAAAGGGCGGTCATCGAATTATAATCACGCCTGATAAAATTTTCCCGAATTCGTCAAATGATTTCCCGATTTGATAAATCCATCAAGGATGTAAGTTCTAATTTCGCCTGCTATGGCAATGAGGCCTGCTTCAATAATTTGTTTGTAAGCGGTCTAAAAGGGTTGCTACGCAGAATGGGAATGGTTTTATTTTAAAAATTAATATATGTTTATTATGCTAAGAAAAATGTTTTTGACCTTAATGATGCTGGGTGTGTTTGGAATAAGTAGTGTTTTTGCGCATGCTATTTGGATGGAAACAGCGGCCGCAGGTCAAAAAGGTGTGTCACAGGAAGTAAGAATATTTTTTGGTGAGTTTGCAACGGAAGATATTAGCCCGGCTGACAAATGGTTTTCAGATTTAAATCAGTTTAAATTATTTCTGCATACGCCCGATAATAAACAGATAGAATTAAAAACGACTGCAGACGGGACAGGATATAAAGCAGATTTTACACCAGAACTGGATGGGGTCTATCAATTGGTCATTCGAAAAATAGCGAAGGAAGTTTCTTATGGGTATTTGCTGGATTACACTTCCACAGCTGTTGTGCGTGTAGGCACTGCTAATCATTTACCTACTTCGCCAGCAGTACTCGCTGTGCATCCGGAGGTCAGCACCTATGCAGTAAATCAGCCCATAGATTTCACGGCGCTGATTGATTCAACATTAAAAGGAGACCGGGAAATTGTTATTATCTCCCCAAATAGCTGGACCAAAAAATTATATCCCGATAAGTCTTCTAAAACGAGTTTTGTCCCTTTATGGCCTGGAAAATATTTGGTGGAAATGACCGTCACATCGAAAACTACAGGGGAACACAATGGTGCTTCATATTCGGTGGGATACCACTGTGGTACCTATGCCTTCGAAGTAAAGTAGTTTCTGTTTTCAAATCAGTGCGGTTAGATGGTCACATTATCCAACATTTAGATTTTTTGAAATTAATAAAGACCCGCGATGAACAGTTTTGTGTTATTTGCGGGTCTTTATTAATTTATACGCGACAACAGCCGTCAGCTGACAAAGGGTTGTTGCTCTCCATAAATAGATATTTTTTTAAATCGTTGCTTTACTGAATCTGTAAATATGTTTAGATACGTATGTAGATCTTCTTTTTGTCCATAAAGTAACCAACTAGCCAGCAGACCAACATAAAGCAAAATGCGAATACGTGGGTGCCTAGCGGTCCAGGGAAAATCTGTTGAAAAATGCCATCATTTACCCAATCATAAAAACTAACATCAGGGCTTACCCAAATCAGCCTGAGGACGATAAGCAGCAATTCAGAAAGTAAATATATCGTGAGTGGATTGCGGCCGAATACCAGGAAAAAACGGCTGCCTGTTTTGTAGTGTTTCAATTCGTAAAGATAAATAAGCACTGCAATCAGCATCAGATCAATACCAATTGTGAGTAAAGTAAAGGAACTTGTCCATAATTTTTTAGCGATAGGGAAAAAAGGATTCCAGCAAACTGCCAGGAGTATCAGCACGGATCCAACCATTAAAAGTTTTGCGATCAGTTCAAATCCACGACCTTTTTTCTGGATATAGATACCTGCCAGATACCCGCCAATTACATTGACAATACCCGTCATC
>DATJDF010000325.1:0-4604 GCA_035497555.1 Arachidicoccus sp.
CAGCGCCATAGCGCGACTGAAAATAATCCTTTATATCGCGGTCGGACTGCCATTGTGAATTACTGATTGCTCTTTGTACTGCTTCACTTTGCGGCAGATTTTCATTAGTCTGTAGGATTTGATCGGGAATATATTGCAAAGGAAGCTCTCTGTGCAATAATAATTCGAATGCGCTCCATACGCGATTCTTGAAATGATTCAGCAGTTCGTCTGCGAAAATATTTTCCTGTTGCAGTGTTGAGAAATGAGTATGAAAACTAGCGTAGAAATAAATATGGGAAGCATAATGGTCCCTTTGTTCCGGAATGCGTACCACCAGTTCCCGGTTTTTTGCGTACACTTTCCACACAATGCGCCGGATATCATCGCCACTTTCAAAATTTTTATAATTGAGAAAATCACCGGGGATGGGCCGGGATTCGTTAATCCGGATTTCCGCGTTGCGGGTTTGTCGGGGCAATGCTTCCTTTTCCATGACCTCTTCTTTGCGAGGCGCCTGGAAAAAATGACCCTGCTGTTTTTGAAAAAGCGGGAAAGAAAAGAGTTGCAACATATCTTCAAAAAAAAGGATACTGCCTTTCAGCTCATATTCTTTAATGTCGGGGAGTTGCAGGGCTTGTGCGCCGGCAATCCCTTCACGCCAGAACTGCCTTGATTTTCTTTGGTTTCCTGTAAGCGTAAATTTGTTGGTCAGCCGGTAATCATCATATACCAGTCGCGTGTTTATCGTTCCCAGCAGCGGTCTTCGGGCATATTTTAAAAATGCGGTTACCCCAATCCCTGAAATATGTTGACCGGTATTGAACTGAAAATGAATAGCGGTATCTTTATTTTTACGGATCATTAAATAATATAACCAGCAGCAAAAAGCAGAAAGTAAAGAAAGCGCGATTATCGCAAGGAAGAACCATAGGGCTGTTTTGCCCATCAGTAAAAGAAAAGGCTCGAAAGCAGAAGGTGCATCCTGGGGACCTCCTTCTTTATGCAATATCCTAAAGGCAATCCAGAGCACTATGGCAAGTACACTTGCGTTCCGCGTAAAAGGCAGATATTGGGCATAATACCGGATTTTTTGAAAGCTTTTATTCCAATTCATTTGAGACGGGAAAATTACGATTTATCGCGGACAAAAAACGAATATGAAATGCCCGGCTTCCAAAAATGAAGTGGTGAATGGAATATTGTTCCATACCCTCCCTGACAGGATCCCACAAAAAAATTGCATTCTATATATGTGATCAAATTTCATTCATCTTTGCCATTGCCACAGACTTAAATAAATTAATCAATTCGGTTATTCTGCGGAGTGCAACTTTTTACAAAGAACGTCGTGCGAAGGAATCTAAAATTGAGTTAAAAATGTAACGATCCTAATTTGTTTAATCGTTTCCTTCGTACACTCCCCGTACACTATCCGTACCGTATCTATGCTGTATCCATACGGAAGCCATACACTATCCGTACGCGCTTCATGCAAATCAAATAAGAGATAAAGTGAAGTTGCTTACCAGATTGATCAATAATCACATGAAAGAAATAGCCAAGGATCTGGGTATTGAAAAACCGATAACGACCTATTACGCCCGGCATTCTTTCGCTACCATCTTAAAAAACAGTGGGGCACCGGTGGCCATGATCTCCCAGGCGTTGGGCCATAGTTCCCTAACGACCACGCAAAATTACCTGGCTGGCTTTGAAACGGATCAACTGAGGGATGCAACTTCGGTGCTGATGAAATTTGAGAAGCCGGAAAAGGATAATGATAAATAAATAGCTTATTCTATTAATCCACCTAATGGGTCAGTGGTTTAGCTGACCGCTAATGCCTATCCAATTCTTCAGGTAGTTTCCAGAAATGATATGAAAGCTTTAAAATGAATAAATAATACCTAAATTGGCTCAACGCAATTCTGTAGTGGAAGTTAATGGCCGACTAGGAGAACCATTAACTATAACAAGATCCCAATTATGTGGGAACTTTTTTGATTCCCAACATATTTCAATACTTCGCGGTGTAGCTACAGAAGCATCCATAATATAAATTACTGAAATGAAATGCTGGTAATGAATATCTCCCTGATAATTCTGCGCATCAATACGTATCTGATCGATAAATACGTCGATATTATCTGATCTATCTTTGATGAGCTTATACTCTATTGCGGTATATAAGCTGGGAATCAGTATATCGGGATGATACGTTTTAAATTGCTGTATAAACGAAGCGCGATTTCTTCGTCGGATGTCCGGATAATAAAGCGATAAAACCCATTTTACTTCCTTATAGATACTGGCTTCATTGGTAATTTGTGTATTGCAGTTCTTTAGTATGTAATCTGAATCCTTCAGGATTTCAGTTAATTTTTTCACTTCCGATTTATTGTAATCAAGGATCTGAAACGGGGATAGGAATGCCTCAAATTCACGAATAATGAGCAGTTTCAAATCCTCGCTTGGAAACATTGAGACTTCTTTAAAAAGATTCTGTTTTTCTTGTATAATCGGATAAAATTTATTTTTGAACGTTTCAGTAAGTTGTGGCAGGCCTTTTAACTCCAGATAAGCCAAAATCCTATAATACAGTTCTGCTAAATTCATCTCCAAATCCTCTTTAGCCCAATTAAGATCCTCTTCTGAAAGTTCACCTCGGTTTACCCACATTTCATAAGTTCTTTCAAAATAATATATACTCTCTCTTATTGAATGCCCCAGGACATCTATAGCGCTTTGCTCAATTTGTTTCATGATTTTTTCTTAGAAAGTGATGTCAACGAAATTACCAATATTTTTAAACTCTAATAGTCATTGAGACTATCACCAACTGTTTCTGTTGATGAATTACTGCCGGAATAGTTTCCGTTTCTCTCCTTAAATTATGGAAATTAAGAATTTGCACGAATTTCTATCTAATCTTGATAACCACCGGCTTTCAAAATTCCAAAGCATAAAAATCAAGCCGTTCAGAGGTTATTTCGTACAATTAAGTTGTGCCAAAGAAATTTTAATGCTAAAATAGTTTTCAAAATGAAAACTATTTTCGTACCTTTGTATCCATGAATATAATTGCCAAAGGAACAATATTATATTACCTGGATAAATACCCAAAGGTTAAAACGCCTTTATTGACTTGGTATCATGAGTTCCTGAAAGCAGAGTTTAATAATTTCAATGAACTAAAAGCCACGTACGGAAATGCAAGCATAGTAGCAAATAACAGGATTATATTCAATATTAAAGGGAATGATTACCGGTTGATTGTATCTGTTAACTTTAAGCAACTTGCAGCTTATGTTATATGGTTTGGTACGCATAAAGAGTATGACAAGATAGATGCTGCAACTATTGGATTTGATACCGGAATATTAAACTATAAATCAAAATAATTATGAATTGGAAAGTTGTAAAAACAGAAGACGAATATAGAATAGCCTTAAACCGTACCATGGAAATCTTCCATGCTGAGGAAGGAACGCCGGAAGGCGAAGAATTGGCCCTATTGTTAGTATTAGTAAAGGATTACGAAGATAAGCACATTCATATTCCGGAAGTTGATCCAATTGAAGTAATAAAGCTAAAAATGGAAGAACGGGGAATGAAAGCAAGAGATCTGGAACCGATTATTGGAAGCAAAGGCCATGTCTCTTCTATTCTTTCTGGTCGCAGAGAAATAACGCTAAAAATGGCACAGCGGTTAAGGGATTTCTTTCATTTACCTGCAGAAGTGTTTTTTCATACTGCATAGATCTGTCCTGGAGAAGAGTTAAATAAAACAGCCACCGATAGGGTGGCTGTTTTGAAAGCATCTCCAAACTTTTATATTGCGATAGAAGAATCTAACGTTTCTTCATCATCCAATACTTCCGGATCAAATAGATAGAGCTGCGGAGTATTGAATATAGGATACACCTTAGATAACTGGTGATAAAATTTAATCCATGTGGAATTTGCCTTTGCTAAAGCAATAATACCGATTAAATGATCTCTTAGCGTGGTTATCCCAATATCATCTGTAAGCCATTGAGTATGCTTTACTTTTCGTTTGCCGTTTATTGCCGGATTTACTTTTTTCAATTCATCAATTATTCCGGGCGCAAGACGCTTATATACTATGGGATCAAGTACAAAATTTGTGGA
This sequence comes from Arachidicoccus sp., assembly GCA_035497555.1. Lineage (GTDB taxonomy): Bacteria > Bacteroidota > Bacteroidia > Chitinophagales > Chitinophagaceae > Arachidicoccus. The sequence continues at coordinate 4,135 of DATJDF010000325.1, forward strand.
CTAACCAAATATGTTGGATAATCTGAACAAGAAAAAAGCTTTATCCCTCACCCCTCTAAAATTGGTTCTAAATCGCTTCACTTTGGCGTTAAAGGATTCAGCGGAAGCATTGGTACTTCTGTTATTAAAATAATTCAACATATCGCTATAGTGAATCATTACTGTTTTGAGTAGCGTATTAAATGTCTTTAAACCCGATTCTTCAATATCCTTAAACCAGTGAGCCAGCTTGGTCATTGCTATAGGTTGGTGATTTTTTGATTGTATATCTGACGAAGATTATTGGTTATCTGATAAGCTTTTTTTAAATCCGGATATTGTTCAAATAGCAGGGATGCTCTTTTCTGTTGGTCTTCGCTCCACCTATGTGGACTTTTGTATAGTAGATGCCTGCTTCTGGCCAATAGTTGCTTTCGGGTTTCTCCGTTAGAGAACACTTCCGGAACATAGGACTGGCCTTCTTTCCGAGC
>DATJDF010000326.1:0-5327 GCA_035497555.1 Arachidicoccus sp.
TTTATGCACATCCGCAAGTATAATTGCCTTAAATTGCGACCGGCTAATGACTTCTTTTAATCGCAATAAAGTTTTAATTTCTTCAAAAGAATAACGATACCTGCATTTTTCCATATTGCCGGACGTTGCCTTTTTCAGATAATCTTCTAAAAGTGCATCTGCGGATCCGTCAATGTCTAAAGAATGACTACATTTTTCAATCATCTCAACGATCAAACCCTGCATGCTTAAAGGCGTTGGGACGGATGCCGGATAAAGAGAAACTTCCATTCCGGAGTTAACATATTCAAGCCAATTTTCTAACACATGCTGTTGTTCTATTAAACTTTTAAAATTAGCTGGCGTTAAATGGACGTCAAAAGTTGTAAGGGGCGTCTCATTAAAAATTGCCGTCGACTTGATGATGGGGTTGTAAAGTACATTATGTTCCCCTGCTTTAAGGTGTTGCCACGGCCGACCGTTCAATTGATACAGTACACTACCTTCCAATATATTGTGAAATTCTACCCCTTCGCATTTTGCCTGGCAATGCAGGGTGGTGGTTTTGTTAAAAAGGTAATTTGAAATCCAAATTTCAAAATATTTACCCTGTATATGCTGAAAAAGCATATAACCATCATCATTAACTTTGACATGATACCCGGTAGCGCCTGGGATCTTATACAATTTAAATTTTTGGGGAATGCCCTTGAGTAATACCAACAGATTGTGCTGTTGATCATATAATAGCGTTTCGTTCATACAATTTCCTATTAAATTCTGATACCGTTAAGAATTTAAATTCATTATAACTTCAATTATGCATTTTGAAGGTACTTTAAAATTAATTCCATTGGATTTACGTGCGAACAAAGACTTCACACATGAAACAATAAAATCGTTTTAAAAAAGCAGATTTTCATATAATAGGCCGCAAGCAATTGAACCACATATAATTATCCTGAGACAAATGTATCTGATAATTACAAAATGGCAAAATTTTGTCTGAAAAAAATTGGAATAATTTAAAAATGGAATTTATATTCTCCATTTTTAAAGACCTGTTTATATAAACAGGAAGGCGAAAGATTACTTTCAGAACAGTCGCATGTATGGCACAAAGTACACCACCTCTCTCATCTTAATCACATGATAATCAGTAGATTAAAAAATTAAAATGGATGAGACGATTCATAATAGTAGCGCAATTATATCAATTGCTATTTAGATGCCGATGTATCTAAGGATCCTGTAGAATCTGCCTGTTGCGTGGAATCGATTTTTGACTGATCTATTCCATCATGTTGTTGATTACTCATACTGCGGTCATCCCTGCGCTCTTGAATTGTATCCGTAAGATTGTTTTGTCCGTCACTGCTACCGCCACTCTGACAAGCCGTTATAAAAACCATTGTAAATACCATGGCGGCATAAAGGAGACTTCTGATGTTTTTTAGTTGTTGCATAGGATAATAATTTTATTTTTTAGAATTCATAGAGGAGATTTGAATCCTGAAAAAAGAAAAACTGGGCGGTATCTTATCTATAGGAGTAGCTGCGTCAACTATTCGGTATAATCGGACCGCCAATTCGGGAATAGTCATAATAATTTCCCTCATTTTGATGTTTCTCTTTTCGCCGTACGCCTTTGACATAGATTGAAACGCAAATACCATTCCATAGCAGAAAAGTCGTATGATTTTTACGCCGTCCTGTTAAACAAATTCGGCATAAATAAACAATTGATCGCGAACCTTGCGATGGGAAAGATGGCTGTAGGAAGCGAATAGGGACCGCATGACAGCTGACAGGTAGTAAAAAAAGAGCCCCTGGGGAACCAGGGGCAATTTACAAGTACATGAGCGAGGTATTGTCGGATTCCTCTCACTGTAGCTAAACTTTGACATTATTTAATGTCCAATTATTTTAAGCTGATCTTTAAACCATTCTGTAATACTTTACTACACAATAAACTCGCCGATCGGCATGTGCCGTCGCTATACCCATACGAGATTAATTGCCATCTCTTTATGATACAATTTTACATTACCTGTAAAAGTATTCAACTCAGTTTCATTTTCGGAACCTCTAATCCCTAAATTTTTATAACTTATTCAACACATTAGTCTCTTTATCGGCTTTGACATGCCTAGCAGGCTTACCGATTAATGGTGAACAAATTACCCATTTTTATACCTTAGCATATCCAATGGCTAACGGCATATTCCTTTTCAATGGACTTGACTGTTTGGTTTACTTAATTTCTACTACAAATATATATAATATTCATATTAAAAACAAGGGCAAAAATTTATTTCACGAAAAAAAACAAGTATTTGATTGGCACTCAATAGGCTTTTTTTTCAAGTTGCCCGAATTTATATAGATTTGTGGGCAAAGATTTCCTCACCTTGCGTTAATTGTGCCTTCTTCTGGTTATTTGCATCATAGCCAGCAGCAGATAAAGCATCCTTCATAAAACCTGTCCAGCCGCTAAACGACGGATAGCCAAAGGCGCTTTATACCCTTTTTCGTTTATCCCTTTTTCCGTTAAAATATGGTCTTTTTAATGACCCGTTTTAAGAGATGCATCGATCGATCAGTTCGCTTAAACTGTCTTATGACGGTAGTTGCCTGGCCACTTACATGAATAGTTGGCTTGGAGGGGAAGTAGCTATAAAAAGTTTTTTGTAATCCGGCAGCCGTCGAAACAAAAAATAAAATAAATCAATAAACCGCTAAAATGTAATAGGGCTGTTCCAATTAGGAACAGCCCTATTACTGTAAATAACCGGCCTACTTACAAACTGTAGTAGCCGTTTATCTGAAAACAGATTACCAACCTGTATTTTGATGCCCTTTCAGGGCATCATTGGCGTCCAGATCTTCCTGAGGAATGGGGAAATAGTAATCCCGCGCTGCATTAAAAACCCGATTCGCTCCCACAGTTATATGATTAGGGCTTGAAAATGTTACCGCACCTGTTTCCATATTGACAGATCCGGGCCGAACACCGTATACCGGTCCGTTTAATACCTGCGGACCCAGTTTCCAGCGTTTAATGTCATACCATCTCAATCCCTCAAAAGCAAATTCAACCCGGCGTTCACTACGTAAACGCTGCCGCAAACCAGCTTGAGAAATTTCTGTAACTGGCGGCATATGCACACGTGCACGCACTTGATTAATCAAAGAGGCAGCCTTTATCAAATCCTTGTTCTGTTCAATCAGTGCCTCTGCATAGGTGAGCAACACCTCCGGATACCTGAATACAATAAAGCTGAGCCCTTGACCGTCTGCTGGATCGCCATTTGGCAACTGAGATAGTGGAGCGCAATATTTTCGGAGGCAATAGCCGGTGCGGCTTCTGTTTCCTTTGGAAGAATTATAATACTCATCCGGACCTACGGGTTGCAGGCTATTGAATATCCGGCCATTCCATTTTTCGCCCGGATAAATAATAGAGGCATAAAATCTAGGGTCACGATTAAGATAGGGTTTGTCGGGATTGTACGTAGGATCGTTATTGATGGAAAGCCCGTTTTTTGTTTCATATGCATCGACCATACTCTGCGTCGGATTGACTGAATTCCAGCCGCCTTCCGGTACGGTATAAAGTGCGTCGATCCATGAAGCCCATTTTGGAGCAGCATAAGTAACTTCCAATAACACTTCTTTGTTCCTGTTAGGATCCGTCTGATTTTTCTCCCAGAAAAGCCCTTCATAATCACTATAAAGTCCATAAATACCTAAATCCATAATGGCCTTGGCGTCCTTTTCCGCGGCCGCATAATCGCCTGTATAAAGATCAACTCTTGCTTTGAGCGCAAGTGCAGCTCCTTTTGTAACCCGGCCATAACCTGTTGTTCTGGTAACTGGAAGCTGATCTGCGATTTCTGCTAGTTCAGTTGTTACAAAGGTGGCAATTTCCTTTTCTGTACTCCTGGGAATGCTGTTTTCCTCCCCATAGGCCAATACCTTTGTCACCAGTGGAACACCACCGAAGAACATCATTTTACGGGCATAATTGAAAGCCCGCAGAAACCTGGCTTCCGCCTTCATCTCCGTTTTGTCTTCATCACTCATCGAGGGCACTTTGTCAATATTTTCTAAGAAATAATTGGCATTTTTAATCCCGATATAATTAAAATAAGTCCGATACAGATCCACATACTTTCCTGTTAGTGAGGCCGTTGCCGTACCCTGTGCGATATAGGATGTTAATTGGTTATCAAAAGGGCAATAGGCATTATCAGAAATATCGTCCAGTAATATAGCATTGCCGTCCTCAAAAAAACCACTCATCTTCGTATATTGATAGACAGCAGCAAGGCTCTCTATCGCAGCCTGTTCATTGGTAAAGTATAAATCTGTCGCATAGCCGTCTGTTGGCTGCCGATCCAGTTTAACGCAGGAGAGGAGATTCATGCTCACAATCACTGCCAATCCTATGATTATTTTTTTCATAATTTTTGATTCAATTGATTCAACTAAAAGATCTTTCTAAAATGTCACATCCAGTCCAAAAGAATAAATCTTCAACAGTGGATAGCCCGCCGTTGGGCTGCTGATTTCCGGGTCAATACCCAGATCTCTTGGAAGCTTAGACCATGTATACAGATTCTGCCCGGAGACATAAATTCTGGCACTCTGCATACTGAGTTTCTTTGTAAAACTTGCCGGCAGACTGTAATATACCCGCAGGTTCTTCAAGCGCAGATAAGATGAATTGAATAGATAGGTATTAGAAGGATAGGAAGAATTAATGGAGTTCGATACGGAAACTCTCGGTAACCGGGTGTTGTAATTCCCTTCGCCGTTAATTGGGTCGTAAGCGTTTTTAATAGTCCAGTCTGTAATCCCGTAACCGCTACTAAATCCATAACCGGTGCTGGCACCTAAATAAAGCCAGCCGCCTGCTGCACCCTGAACCATACCACCGATGCCAAAATTATGATATGAGACATCAAAGTTTAATCCGTAATACCATTTAGGTGTACTGGATTTATCTATCATCATTTTATCATCTGCATTCAATACACCATCCTTATTGCGGTCCACAATTTTCTGGTCACCGTATTTCTGACCATTTAATAATGTATAGTCGGGATCTAAAAATTCATCCTTGGTGATCAGGCCTTCACTCTGATACAAATAATATGCATTCATGGGATAGCCCACTACATGCTTTGTTGTGCCCGTGGGTGCCATTTCTATACCACCTAAATCCAGGATTTTATTGGTAGCATAACTAAAATTACCGTTCAATGCATAGGAAATGCCCGCTGCACTGGTCTTGCTATAACCTAAAGAAACTTCTATGCCTGAATTGCGCAGTTTACCGATGT
>DATJDF010000327.1:0-12275 GCA_035497555.1 Arachidicoccus sp.
TTAATCTCTCCATTAGGTGGTCAACATCCTTCGGATTGCCTGGTCAACATCATCGGAATATACAACAAGTGAATTTCCTTGTAGTATTTAATGTTTTTATCGTCTATATAAATTCTATCGTATCGGTGATGGTGGAAAGGAGAATATGATAGCAAAATATTATAATTTTTGCTCCCAATTTTCAACCTACCTTTCCCTATCAAGGATCTTGATTTAATATGAATAGTCAGATCCAGCCAATCAAAATACTTTTCAACAATTAATTTATGAACAAAAAGAAAGGTATACCAATTCTTTTGGTGCTCTTTTCTAATATTCTCCTCCAAAATTGTGATGCGTTCCATTTTTTATGCCGGTATTTGTATTAATATTTCCTTTAGAATTTGTGTAAGCTGTTCCCCCAATAATAAGTGCGCTAGATTTTACAAGGGAGTTATTGGTTGATTTGGAGAACATTCTAAATTGGTCATTCAATGATTTTTTATAAATCCCTTCTCCGAATAACTCAATATAATCTTCTTTGCTGGTTTCAAATGAACTTTTTAAGTTTTGCCATTTTTTGTAGAAGTTTACGATAAAGCTGTAGAAGTGCTCATAATGTTTATTTGTCCAAGAATCCGTGAAATCCTCTTCGTGATTAACAGGGTTTAGAATTTTAAATTTGTTTCCATTGTTTACAGTTTCTGTGTATTTTGATTTGATTCCTGACAAAATGTTATCAATAGCCTCAAAAATAGAATTTTCACCACGATAAAATTGTGCAGTAATGGTTGTTAGCACAACGCTAGATAACCTGTATTCTTTATTTTGGAAATAGATGTCACGATATCTTTTCAACAATTGAACGGCTCTTTGTAATGGCGTTTTTAAATAGAGTTCTTCAGGAAGAGGTTCTGTCTCGATTTGTGCTTTAAGTAGAACGGAAGAATACTTTCTTAGCATTGGCTCCTTAACTGCATTGGCGATGCCTAAAAACCAACCGGAAAATCCCTTAGGGTTTCCGGAAGACCAGTTTTTAAGTGCTTTTTCTGGGATTTTTATCATTTCCTTTTCGAAAGAGTTTGGCATACAAGCAGGAAGTATATCCATGTGAAAATCGCTCTTGTAATTTACGCGGACACATCTTTTTTTCTTCTCCATTATGGATTTGTAATAACTATTTTTTTCAAGGGCCTTCACAAGAGCGTTGTAAATTTGATCTGGGGTATGGTTGTAGTATGGGTCATAAATATGGAGGATCACATCCAAATCAAAATCTTCCTCATTAATAGGGCGTACTGTTGTCTCAATTCGTTTGGAGCCTTGGGCATAAACCTCGATTATCATGCCTTCAAAAAAATCTTCATCTTTTTTCAGAAGTTCTGCTATGGAATTATAAGCTGATTCCATTCGGTCCAACCTAGTTTTATCTAATTGTAATTCCTGGGCAATTCTTGCCAAAAGTTCTTCTCTTTGGAGAAGATAGTTGTCAAATATATCTATCATTGTTAAAAATCTTTATTTATTATTAATTTAGTATGTTGTCCAATACGGGCAACTTGCTTATCTATGTTCATTAACCTTAATTGTTCAATATCATCACAGCTTACAATTGCAAAGCCTTTGGATAGGTCGTTCTCTAGTTTGGAAAGGTCGATTAATGATTTTTTCTGATCCTCGTTCGGTAAGAGTTCAAAAACATCAAATGTTAGAATCTCATAACAACTGAAATAGTCAGACCATGATAATTTCTTCGAATATCTCCTAATTTGTTTATAGTTGAGTTGTTGGAAGATTTTAGGGTCAAGAATATCTGTGTCTAGTAGTTCCTCAATGAACTCTCTTCTAGGCTCTGTTTCCCTTTCTCTGCTTGAATCAAACCAGTTTAAGACATCGATTACGTTTTTTCCTTTAACCATAAAACGTAAATCCGAGCAACTTCTGTCGTCTACATTAAGTCCATTTTTTGAGTTATCAGGTTTATAACCCCATTTGTTAAAAAGGCTATCGTCTCCATATCTTTTGTAAGCTCCACCTACTGGCTGAAGTTGATTCTCAATTCTGCGGTTGAATACTAAAAGATACTTATTGGTGTCAGGTATCTGTATTTTAAACAAGCCACTCATAGAAAAACGGATGTCCATTTTTCTATATTTTCCACATTTAGTCCTCAAAAACAGGTTTAGATGATTTCGGTTTTCCCATGCTATCGTAGCTCCTTTTGTAAGGAGTGGCTTGAATAATGCCATTACTGATGTAAGAATCTCTGCCATAGACTGTTATTTTGTTTTAAATAAAGGGGCATTTCACCCCTTTTTGTTTTTAGCGTTTGGGTACTAAAGATTATCTTTCTTTGCGTACCCCTTTGAAAGGTTTGTTATCTGAGGTTTTCCTGTCCAGGAATTTACCGGTATCAGTATCTCGTTTGGTCCATGAATCCGTTTTCGGATTGTAGGTTTGAGAACGATCCTTAACAGATCCTTTCCTTGAATTGTCTTTTGGAGGGTTTGTTGCCATTTTAAAGCTATTTATTTGAAATTTATTCCTCTAACTTGTTGGCGTAGTGGAATTGCCCTGAAACAAATGCGTTTCATAAAAATATAAAGGGAAAAGCGTGACATAATGATTTATTTTGTAATTTGTCACGTAATTTTATTATACATTTGGATAGATGACAATAGAAGAAGTTGAAAATATATTATTGGCAATCTCGGATAAGGATAATGATGAAAAATCTGCAGTAGCGGGTTTTACTGCATTGTATCATAGCTATGGCAGATTTTTGAATTCAGTTGTTTCTCGAGTATTGAAAGATATAGGCATATATGACGAGCATGTGTTAAATACCGTTGTAAATAACACCTTTTTCAAGTTATATCAAAAGCCATTAATCTTTTCGTTCCGGAAAGAAGCTACGGATGATAAAGGTTTTAAGGCGTGGTTGTCAATAGTGGCTAAAAACGATTTAAAGGCTTCGTTAGCAGAGTATTATAGAGGCACTCTTTCCTTAGAAATTGTAAATGATGAACCAGTTATAGAGAGTGATGAATTAAAGGAAGAAATTTTTGTAAACGTCAATCTCAAAGTGTTGGATAAAGCGTTGCAATTACTGTCAGAAAGGGATAAATATATACTTTTGACATTATATCTGTATTATGAAGAAGGTAAGAATACACCGTCAGATGTTTTAAAAATACTGTGCAACATGTACGATACCACGCCGGTTAATATTAGAAAAATTAGAGAACGCGCTGAAAAGAAGATAGAAGAATACTTTTCAAAAAATAGTCATTTAAAACCTTTGAAACATGTCAAATAGAAAAAAGATAGTCGATCTATTTCAGTCTAAAGGGTTACTTTTCCCTGAATCTGAGATGGAAGTTGAGGAATTTGAATTATTCAACCTTATTGATAATGAAAGGCCTGCAGACTGGGATGCACCCGAAGAAATAATAAAGAGAGGGCTTCAAAAACTTCAGCAGATCAAATCTGTGAGTGGAGATTCTTTGAGCGATGAGATTGAGGCGTTACGAATGGTGGCTAGGAAAGGAAGTGATCTGCCTCAGCATATTATTGATAAAATGAGAGCTAAGCACAATAAGGATGATAAATAATACGCCTTTAAATCATATTAAAGAACTTGCTGAATATATTGCGTTTCAATATGAAGAAAGGGTAACTCCTCTAAATAGAATAGCGGAAGCTGAAGGATTGGAATTGTTTTACGATGCATATGAAATAGGTTCATTTGATGGAATGACTATATATAATGGGAGTAGGTTTTATATTCATTTAAATACAGATAGCGGTAACAGAGAAGATACTGGACGAGGGCGATTTACATTGGCTCATGAACTAGGCCACTATTTTATTGATGCCCATCGAATTGGTCTAAAAAAAGGGATATTAACCCCACATCCTTCCATTATAAGTAGATATCAGTTTAATTCGATAGAACGAGAGGCGGATTACTTTGCATCCTGTCTACTCATGCCTGAATCAAGATTTAAACAAGATGTTTTCAAGAAGAAGTTCAGCTTTCAATTGATTGACATTTTATGTACTGAGTATATGGTAAGTAGAACAGCTTGCGCATATCGGTTTGCTCAAATAGGCAATCATCCAATAATGATAGTATATGCAGAGTGTGGAGTAGTCAAATGGAAAATTGAAAGTGATGACTTTCCTTATAAATGGTTGCTGAATGAAAAAAATGTGCCCATAAATACGGTTATGGGAGAATATTTTACAAAATCAAATTCACGAGACATTTATAAAACTGAGCAAGTTTGGGCAATGGATTGGTTTAATTATGTCAAGGACAAAGATGCTGATAAGTCATTTTATGAGCACTGCATTCCTTATAAGAATATGGCGTTAAGCATAATATGGGAGGATTAGAAATTGTTCGGGGAGACCCTAAAATATTTTGTGTAAACAGGGATTGAATAGCTGTCATCACATTCTGCATCTTGTTTCAAAAATAGTCAAAAATTGATGGAATATGTATCCCCAGTTGTGGATAGGCATCGTCCATTTCTTCTGTATGTTCATAATCGCTAAATAGACGGCTTTTTCGACCGCCTGGTCATCCGGGAACTGCACCTTGGTTTTTGTATATTTTCGGATACCACGGTTGAGGTTTTCGATGGTATTGGTGGTATAAATAATCTTTCGGATTTCCAAAGGATAGTCAAAATAGCAGGTCAGATTATCCCAGTTGGTCTGCCAGGATTGTATGGCATATTTGTATTTCCCACCCCATTTATCGTCGAGTTTGACCAGCGCATCCGCTGCGGCCTCTCTGGTTGGCGCTGCATAGACTTCTTTCAAATCCGCACAGAAGGCCTTACGCTCTTTCCAAACCACAAATTTGCAGCTGTTGCGGATCTGATGCACCACACACAGCTGTGTAACTGTCTGGGGAAATACCCCCTTTATAGCGTCCGTAAAGCCTTTCAGGTTGTCAGTACAGGCAATAAGAAGATCTTCCACGCCTCTGGCTTTTAAATTCGTCAGGACATTCATCCAGAAGGCTGCGGACTCTGATTCTGCCATCCACATACCCAAAACCTCTTTAATACCGTCCTTACGGAGTCCTATAACGATATAAACGCATTTATTGATGTACTTCCCGTTGTGTTTAACTTTCAGCATAATACCATCCATCCATACGGTAAAGTAGACTTGCTCTAAAGGCCGTTGTTGCCACTGTTTGACATGCTCCACGATTCGGTTGGTAACATTGGAAACGGTACCTTCACTTACGTCTAAACCATAGATCTGCTTAACCTGATCAGAAATATCCGAAGTCGTCATGCCACGGCTATACATACCAATAATGGCTTCTTCCAATTTATCACTCATCCGCTGCCCCTTTGGGATCAATTCGGGCTCAAATTCACTGTTACGGTCCCTGGGGATATTGAGTACCAGATCTCCCAGCGAATCACTTTTTATTTTTTTCTTGGAGGTCCCATTGCGGCTATTGCCAGAATTATAACCTTGCTTACTGTGCTTTTCATAACCCAAATATTCGTCTAATTCACCCTGCAGCATCTCCTCGATACCTCTTTTAAACAGACCATTAAAAAAGCTGTGAAATTCCTCCTTGTTTTTGAATTGCTTAAAAAAATCCTTGGGCAATTGAATTTGTTCTTTGTCTTCCATGATCTAATAACTGTAGTTTAAAGGTAAAAAATAATCATTAATAGGGCTAACGCCCCCCTCAAATTCTATTTTATTCGGTTCCGCTACGCTCCACCAAACAAAATAGAATTTGAGGACAACACTCACAGTTATTCAATATGTTTACACAAAGTATTTTATACTACCTGTTCGGGAGTGAGAGATCCTCTTAAAGTCTCTATTTATTTCTTCTTTTATTGAAAGGATTTACAAGGCCTAATGGGGAATTCTGTATTTTTTATCACACTTATCCTCTATACTGAAATAACATTCGGATTATTTCTGTTTTGGTGACGACCAATTTCTGTGTTATTAACTCATCATATTTAGGGGTGTGATTTAGATTAATTCCTGGGTCGAAAATTGTGTCAATAAGATTAGTCTGTAGGCCGTCAATTTCAGTTTTAATTCTTTCATAGAGTGCGTCATCAATAGCTAAAAGGATATCATAGAATTTGTTTCGTAATTGAATAAAATAATCGGCCAGCTTTAAATCGATTTCTTGTTTTATAGGGAGTGTTAGTTGCTCACTTTTAAGGGCAATGAGATGATGTTCAATATGTTCAAAAATTTGATAATAATTGCTTAGATTGTGATCTAAGACTAGTGTTTTTAATAATTGGATATTTCTATCACAGTCTTTTTCCTTATTATCTTTATTGGTTTTGAATCTGAAAATGATTACCGTAAAAACAACATTGAATAATGCAATAATTACTGTTGCCACCTTAACAAGAATATCAAGAGTACACATAAGCTGTTAGTTTGTTAGTTCGTCCGAATGTTATCCAATTGCCGTATTCTTTCTCAATATCCTAATAATTGCTTGAGATAGAGGACGTTCGTAATCATATTCTCCCTGAGTCTCGAATTTAAATTTATCAAGAAATTTATCCTTTCTTAATTTCATTACAACATTTACAAATAATTCTTCAAAAAAAGAAGGGTTAATTGAATATACATTATCAGGAATAATTATATGAATTTCTTCGTATTCTTCCTCGAGTTTATCAATATTTGATTTTTTGCGCACGTCTTCTCCTCTGTCTCTTCCCGTAAACACCTTTGCTTTCGTCCCATCTTTTCCAATAACTCGATAGTCTTCGAGATTTATTGTTATTTTATCTTTTGTATTCATCTTTTGTCGTTAAATCGTCTTCATTAAATAATATTCTTGCGCTAATTATGGTACCAGGAAAATAGTCATCAACAAATTTTACGTATTTAGAATTTGGCTTATCTTCGATATTGCCCGATGAATTAAATGTCATATATTTAAAAACATCATCCTCTATTACATTACTGACGATATTATAGGTGCCGTCAAAAATTATACTTGTATTTCCTGAGAGTATTGATAATTTAGAAAAATTATCTTTCTCCTTTCTATTCCCTTTGATATTAAAGAAGCTTTCTATGAATTGAATTGATCCATTTCCTCTTTTTATGTATCTATCTGGAGCAATTGATGTTACACCTTCCTGAAGGGCGTACAATGTCCATAATGTTTCCTCTTCAAAGGTTTTAAAAGTAAAAAATTTTTTTCGAGTATACTGATTTGAAAGGTCTTTCATTTTTTGCACCACATCTTTATTTGGACAAAAAGGATCCTTAAATTTTTCGTATATTGATTTCCCAAAATTTAATATTGCCAACCGAAAAACGCCATAATGGATTCCATTCTCTTTTATTTCGTGAAAATATCCAATTGAAAAACGATGTTTGGTTGTAGAATGTTCCTCAGCATTAATTAGTATCTCACCGATTACTGTACTGAGATCGTCTAATTTGTCAGGCGTTAAAGTCCTATTTAATGATTTTAGGCAATTAATAACGTAGTCAACCAGATAGGTTGTATCTAAATCTTTTTGTTCTCTTATTCTAACAGGATTCCCATTTACCTCTCTATCATGGATGCATAGCTTGTAAGGAATGATATCTGGAAATTTAATTGAGTTTTTATTATGGATGACTGGGGATCCTACCGAAAAGAGCAATTTCTGGACATTTTTGTCTATGACATTTATGCCTTTTATTCCGTTAACCTTAGGAGCTGTTCTTTTATATTGCCTGCACCGATTGAAAAATTTAATAACATCTTTGAGTATGATGTCAAAAAATACCTGTGCGCCTAGATCGAGATGTGTGCATTCAGCATAATCAATTGTAATTCTAGAATATTTTTGGGTGATTAGTGCCCCAATAACGTTTTTTATAAAATCATAACTTTTTTTCGGAGACTCAACTATAGAAAATTCTTTAGGCACTTTAAAATTCCCATTGTTTTCAGGTATGTTCTGTCTTAATTTATTTATATGGAAATCACTTTTTTCGCAGTCTAGCAAGTAAGCAAGGTTAATGGGGAGCCACTGGGCCATTATTTCTTCGTCAGACATATCACTTCCAAATGAGCTCTTAAACTTGATCAACGAATTATGCCTAAGTCGTCTCTGTTCCTTTTGTTTCCATTTACTTATAAGTCTTCGCCTGAATCTCTTTAAATAGATTTTATATCTGGTTTTATTTTCCAATTAGTTAAGGTTGGTTTCTAAATCAAATATACAATCAAATATACAATATTATAAATATAATTGGATTTGTTGCCTCTTTAATTGTAGTTATTTTCGCCATTTCGCTATTCACGGGTTTAATTTCATTGCTTATGTCCAAATTTTTATGAATATTCTGTTTATTTTTAGAGAAATCCCTTTTTAACTTTTTGTTTAGAGGATTCGCCCCTGATTATTGATGATTAGCCTTATTTTTAAATGAATGAGAATCAATTAAGAAAAATTAATGATCAAAGGGGTTAACGAAATAAAACATCAGGTCGAATCATTCTTATACAGGATGTATGGGGGTAAGGACGTGCCGCCCAGGTTGGATAATATCAGTTTTAGAACGAAAACGGAGTCGGCAAAGAACTATTATGTACCGATATTTATTGGTAGTCCGACAATCCGTAAGGGGAAATATTGGTATTCAGGGGAGGTGGATAGTGAATATTTAAAACGGCTTATTGATAATGGCCACCTATTTTCATTGCATGATCTAGAAATTGAATCATTGGATCAGCAAACCTTTTTCTCGGGTCATAATTTTTCCAGACTTGCTAAATATGCCTGGTGGACATTCAGCAAAGAATTCTTAAAAGAATTAGAATTGGCTGTTCAGTGTTTACCAATCCATTTACTACCTGAATTTATTGAAACACTTTCTAAGTATAAATCGCCTTACTTGATTGAGGATACAGATCAGGAAGATAGATTAGAACCAGAGTCCGTTAAATTTGCCCGGGTCAAAAAATTACATTGGTTCAAGATTCACGATGAATATGTTCAGATTGAATTAAAAGACAAGGATAACCGTAAAAAGATTTTGTCTTTTTTGAGAAGGCGGAAAAGAGTCCTAAAGAATGAAGGCAACCAATCCTTCAGGAAAATGAAGGATACCGTTATCTATAGGGATTTCTCCGATTTATTTATAGACGCCCTATGGCAGGAGAAATTTGATTTTGTATTGTCTTTATTGAGATCCAAATATAATAGCACCGGTGAAAATGGGAGCTGGTTAATTGATGAATTGAGGGCCAAAGGCAAGGCACCAGAGAATGGTCATTTTCAATTGTTCTTTATTACGAATAAGTTTTTACAAATGGGAGCGTTTAAGCAAACTGAACTTACGCTATCTGAGATCTGCCAAAAACTATATTTCTCCTTAAGGATTGACCTAGATAAATCCAAGTTTTCAAAATATTACTATCAAATATTAAATGAGTCGGCATTTTCCGGTAAGCAAAATGTACTCGTAGAAGAAATGGATTCATTTTTAAGTAAGGCTAATCTTTTGTAAATCAATAAAATAAGGTTGCCTAAGATTGACTTGATAGATCGCTAAGGATTCTTGCTATTTTTAATGCTCTTTTTCATTTTTGCATTGTAAATAATTTCTTCAAATTACAAACAAGCAGAAATGGAAAATTCAGTTGCAGCTTACACTAATCCGTTTGAAATTCTAAATCGCAAGCTGGATCGGTTGGAAACGACCTTACAGATTATTTGTGGTAATCTTCCTAAGCCAAAAGAAGAAAAACAACCAGATCCGGAAGAACTGCTTTCTTTAAAAGAAGTTGCGGTTATATTAAAGATTCCTGTTAATACCGCCCGGTATTATATAACGACCAGAAACCTCCCTGCAGCCAAAGCAGGCAAGGAATTTAAAATTAAGCGTTGTGAACTGCAAGATTGGATCGACACCGAATATCTAAAGAAAGGGCCTAAAACCCAGGAAGAATCAGTCGATGGAAACAGGAATATTGCATCCGGAGCTATGCGCTCCAAATTTCTAGCAAAATCTAATCAAAAATAAACCTGCAGCGCTCTGAAGCGGTGCAGGTATAAAATAATTTATTGATATGGAAGCGAAGACAAGAAAATCTGGGGAAGCGCGGTCGGGTAAAGAGTATGTTTATTACCGAATCGGTACGCAATATTTTAAGGAAGTGATGCAGCCGTTAATCTCCGGGGATGAGTCCAAAAGACTTGTCCCGTGGAGTGTAGAGGCCATAAAGCTCGATCATGGTAAAGACTTTTTTGAAAACGAGGTCAAAAAATTAGATGGTTTTTGTCTGATTCCGGGCCACATGGATTATCAAAGAATCTTTCAGAAATTCTATAATCGGTATCATCCATTTAGTCATGCGGCTTCCAGAGGAAAAGAACCGGTCCGTACATTATTATTCCTGAATCATATTTTTGGCAGTCAACTGAAGTTGGGGATAGACTACTTGAAGCTTTTACTGCTAAAGCCTGTACAACAATTGCCGATTTTATGTTTAGTGTCTTCAGAGAGAGCTACCGGTAAAAGCACATTTTTGAACTGGCTAAAGGCGATTTACGGTGAGAATATGACGATCAACAGTAATGAGAACTTCCAGTCAGCGTTTAACGCTGACTGGGTTACCAAATTGATTATTGCTGTAGAAGATGCCCTGCTCAATAAGAGAGAAGATTCAGAGCGGTTTAAAAACCTTTCGACAGCAAAGTATAGTAAACTGGAATCAAAGGGGGTAGACAGAATGGAAATCGAGTTCTTTGGGAAGTTCATTCTCTGTTCTAATAATGAGGACAATTTTATATATGTAGACAAGCAGGAGGTGCGTTATTGGGTTCGGAAAATTCCAGTCCTGGAAAGTTGCGAGACGGATATATTGGCCAAATTGGAAGAGGAGATCTCCTGCTTTCTTTCGTTTTTATTGGAGCAACCCTTTTCAACGGAAAAGAAAACCCGGATGTGGTTTACCCCTAAAGAAATTTATACCCCGGCCCTTGGGCGTTTGAAGGCCGCAAATCAGAACAAATTGGAAAATGAATTGGCGCAGGCTGCCATTACGATCATTGACAATATGGAAGACGACTCAGGGGTTTTGCAGTTTTGTTTGTCAGATGCCCAAAGTTTGCTAAAATCCAGAGGCATCAGATCAAACGATTCCCTAGCGATTAAAAGAATCTTGCAAAATGAATGGGGACTCAAACCACAATCCAATTCCATCCGGTATACCAAATGGCAATTTTCAAGTGATGGGACGATCTATTTTACGCAGGGGAAAGGCCGTTATTATACCCTCACAAAAAAATTGCTCGAAAACCTTCATTTTTCTGATGCGTTGATGCCAGTGATGTAACTGTTTAATATTCAGTGTGTATGGTGGCATCAGAAATAGCATCAAAGTGGCATCAGCCAGTGATGCCGGATGCCCACCAGATGCCACTTAGATGCGCCGTTGATGCAGCTGTAAATTATTGATATTCATTAATATGTCGTGATGTGCATCAAGGCATCCGTTTTTTAGGTTTTTTATACCCCTATTTTTTACGCTAAAATCCCGGTTATGTTTACGAGTATATTTAAGCGCTTGAAAGAGCAAAATATGGTATTGTTCCTGGAAAGATTAGGCCATCTGCCCAAAAAGCAAAATGGTCAATCATTTTGGTATTTGTCGCCCTTTAGAGATGAAAAAACGCCTTCATTTCAAATTACAGCTGGAAAGTTTGGACTGGATCTTTATTGGGATTTCGGTACAGGAGACCATGGGAATATGGTTGATTTTTGCTGTAAGTATTATAATATGACGCCCAAAGAGCTATACCATCATATTACGACTGGTGGCACTTCTTTTTTCTTTGATCAGCAAAATCTTTCCAAGAACCTGGCTTGTCAAAAAAGAAATAAGGGAACTGGCTATGGCTTAATAGTAAAAACTATAAAGACAATTGAACACCCGTCTTTAGTTCGCTACCTAAGAACAAGGGCCATTCTTCCTGAATTGTATAGCAAGTTTTGTAAGGAGATCCATTACCAGGTGGGTGACCGCAAATATTTTGCTATTGGTTTCTCCAATGATATGGGTGGATGGGAGTTACGGAATGCTTATTTTAAAGGCGCCACCTCCCCTAAATCCTATTCAAAAATTGGCTGTGGAGCTGATTCTATCTGCGTTTTCGAGGGGTTTATGGACTTCCTTTCTTATCTGACGATCATTAAGTTGGATCCTGGTTGTTTCGCAGGGCAGCTATATCATAGTGATTTTTTGATTTTGAATTCGCTGG
>DATJDF010000328.1:0-2282 GCA_035497555.1 Arachidicoccus sp.
GTCCTTTTCAATTGATTTAGGTATGAAAGTATCCTTTAGTCGGATCGTAGAACATCAGGTGCCACATGATCATCTGTATGCCGGCTCAGCTGTTAAGAAATTTGAATTATGGGCAAGCAATAATCCATCGCCGGACGGTAATTGGAACACTTGGGATTCACTCGGTACTTTTAGCTCCTTTAAACCCTCTGGCCTTCCCAATGGGCAATTTACCGACGAGGATAAAAACTACGCCTCTTTTATCGGAGAAGACTTTGAATTCACTTCTGTACTTCCTGCCTACAGGTATATCAGGTGGAAGACGCTGGAGACTTATGGGAGTACCGGCCAGGTCGTGATCGCTGAACTGGATGTTTTCGGGCAGATAGAGCCATAATTAACGACCGTCTTCATTTGATTGTTACACCGTATTATTACAAATCATTGAAATATCTAATTGAAATATGAAAATCTTAAAAGGGCGCTTTATATTATTATTTTCCCTTCTGTTTTGCAGCATCTGCCTTAGCTACAGTTGTAAAAAGATGGATGACTCTTATAAAAAATATGTAGTAACCGGTGGATTGACTTATCCTGGTAAGGCGACTGCTCCTGAAGTTTATGCGGGCCGTGGCAGGGTTAAACTGACTTGGCTACGCGGCACGGATCCTTCAGTGGTCAAGGCGCGTGTATTCTGGAATAACTTCCTCGATTCTGTAGAGGTAGCGATTCCGCCGACAGGCGATACGATCAGTACGATTATAGATAATTTGCTAGAACAGCAATATACTTTTGATATTGTTACCTATGATAAGCTGGGTAATAAATCCGTTGCGGCGGAGGTGCTGGGTGCCTCCTATGGAACGGTTTATCAATCCAGTCTGCTTAGCAGGCCGATTACCCAAGTTGCCATGCAGGATGAAGGGGTGGCCATTATTACCTGGGGAGCACCTAATATAAACGGGGGCGCCTATGCAACTGAAGTCTCCTATACAAATCTTTTAGGAAGTCAGGCGTCAAAACAGTTTTTAGTAAAAGAGGATATCAGCGGCATTTCCGATATAAAACCTAATGTACCTTTCAAGTATCGAACGATTTACTTGCCGGATTCACTGGCTATTGATACGTTTTATACAGCTTTTGAAAATGTCCAGCGTTTCTTATTTGACAAAAGCAGCTGGAAAGTAATTGCCTACTCTACAGAGCATGATAATAGTGCAGATAATAGAGTGGAAAATGTAATTGATGGAGATCCGGGCACAAGATGGCATACCAATGTAAATACTTCTAATTACCCGCACTATGTTGTCGTGGACATGCAAAAGCCTAAAAGCATCAGCGCTTTCGAGATCTTCAGAATGAAGGGCGACAACAGGGCCTGCGACAGATTTGAATTGGCTATAAGTAATGATAATGTAAGCTGGCAGGTACTGGGAGATTACGACTTTGACCGAAATTCTGATGCCGGGCAGATGTATCCGGTAGAAGGTCAGCCTAAAGCTCGGTACTTTAAATTTACGGGGCTATCCGGACCTACCTGGTACATGGTCACAGGCGAAATAAGTGTGTATGGTCATGAGTAATGGTTCCTGTTTTTTATAATTAATGATACCCTTACCTTTATGAAGGTATTGAAAATGTGACCCTTGGTTGGCGACTTCAATCCAGGATCAGTTTCCAAAACCTGAAAATGGATACGTTAATTTTCAGGTCATCTTTAGACTGAGTGTTAAACAAGGACACTTAAATTGGATGATTGATATTATATTCACTGCCTTTAATCGCTTAATTGCTGTTAAAGGCAGTGGTATAAGCATAATAGCAAATATTCCAGATATTAGCACTGGTTGCGGTCTACGGTTTTAGTTTTGGTGTTAGTACTTGATTGGAAGGGAATAATATTGGACTTAAAATATGTTTTGACCGACTATCCATCCTTTCGGATCCACAAGCAGTTTTGGCTTTGAATTGTGATTTTTTAATATTTAAATGGACGTCATGCGTTTAATTTCTTTTTATAACCAATGCAGTGTAAAGACAAAATGTTGTTGGGTTATGTTATATTTCATTTTATATAGCTTCTCTGTTCAGGGGCAGCAGGTGAAAAGAGGCACGATCGACCGAAAAGCGCTAGTGACCCGCCATAATTTAAATTTAACGGACCCTAATGCTGCCGGTCCCACACAGGTAGGCAACGGCGATATTGCTTTTGGTTTTGATATTACAGGTATGCAAACCTTCAATGATCAGTTTACCACCATGTCACAGTGGAGCTGGCATAGTACAATGCCGCCCAGAGGCAT
>DATJDF010000329.1:0-6914 GCA_035497555.1 Arachidicoccus sp.
CAGGCCGCCGATAGCCGGATACCAGATCCATTTAATAGGGATTTTATTGAACAGATCCTCAATCCAGTAAACAGCCTTGGTGGCAAAGATGGATCCAAAACCAAGCACAATACCGAGTACACTATACCAGAGTAGTGCGATATTGCCAGGCATCTCTATTTGTCCGGCCATAGGGAAAACCGGTCCCTGGTCAAATAGTAGGTGGTGGCCGGCAGCACCTGTTATACAGGCCAGTGCAACCGGTATAATAGAACGGGGGGAGAATTCAAATAGCAATAATTCTATGGCCAGAAAAATAGAAGAAACCGGGCTCCCGAAAATGGTTGCCATGCCGGCGGCAGCGCCGGCCGCAAGCAGGATCTTCCTTTCATTATTGGAGATTTTTAGTATCTGCCCCAGGGTTGAACCCAGTGCACCGCCGGTGGCGATAATCGGCCCTTCCGCTCCAAACGGGCCACCCGTGCCGATCGCGATAGCGGATGAAATAGGCTTCAGATAGACGATCGTCGGCTTGATCTTACTCTTGTTGGTGAGTATTTGTTCCATGGCTTCCGGGATACCATGTCCCCGGATGGCCTGGGAACCATAAAGTGCCATAAAGCCTACTATCACACCTCCGATGGCAGGAATGAATATGACCCAAATACCCAAATGATTTAAAGAAGGATTAGCATTAGTACTTACAGCCACCTGGCCAAAAAAGGAAAGGTTGGTAATAAAGCCAATAATATACATCAGAAATTTTGCAATAAAACTTATGAGTATGGCCACTACAATTGCCAGTAGTGAAACCGTGATCAACCGCTTTTTATTTTGCGGTATTTTGGGCTTCATATTCTCTGCTTCCAGCGTCGGTCCAAGTGAAATAGAAACAGGTAGACCGCGTTTTAAAAAGGTGCCTTTGCTCATGAAATAATTGGTTAATTTCTTACTGTATATGGCCATTATGGGCATGGACAACACCCCTATACAAAATTGGGGTGCTTGTCGAAAGCGAGCCTGGTCATTCAATACATCGACTAAATAACTGCGTAATTTGCTCTTCTAAGTTAAGCGGAAAAATTTAAATAGCCGTTTTTTTCTGCGCAGTGGTTATGAGCGTTTCCCCTGAGCGTTCTTCGAAAAGTTGTGATAATTTTATTTATCGTCCCTGGAGATATGAATATTGACAGACCGGCCCATTTTGGGAGTGGGAATCATAACAGATGGCTTTAGTCAAAATATAAACGTTTTAATGCATCAATATCTGCGATATCAAATTCTCCAAAAATGGGTTATCGCTGATAAATTATATGGTGCGAAGCTTTAAGTTCCTTATGTGGTTGTAGGATCGTTGGACTCTGTATCATTTTGGGGGTGCTTGTTATTCCTTAAGGCCTGCAGTGTTATTCCCGGCTGATCCGGCGCTGTAGCAGGCACTTTAGAGAAGCCAAGTCTTTGCGCACTGTAAATGCCTGTATTTGCACTAAAGTAATAAGCCGTTCCACAGGCAATGGCAATGTACAATGTGTACTCCGCACCAAAGAGTTCAATGCCCATAAAGGTACATGCGATGGGTGTATTGGTTGCTCCGGCAAAGACGGCTACAAAGCCCAGTCCTGCCATCAGATCTACCGGTGCCCCGGTGAGCATTCCAACTGCGTTACCAAGGGCCGCACCAATAAAGAACAAAGGGGTTACTTCGCCACCCTTAAAACCCATGCTTAGGGTAATGGCTGTGAATAGCAGTTTCCAGAACCAGCTAAGATAAGTGGCGCCGCCTGCATGAAAGCTGGTCAGGATACTCACGCTTTGCGGGTTGGGATTTGTGACACCCAGTCCTAAGTAGCTATCTGTGCCGAGCATAAAGGTGAGTAGGATAATAAGGCATCCTCCTATAAAAGGGATCAGCCATTTACGGTGAATCAGTCTACCGCTCCATCTTTTGATTCCATGGGTCAGTTCAGTAAAAAAATAACTTGCCAGTCCAAAACAGACACCCCCGACAATGACTTTTAATAACAGCCAGAAATCAAAATGGGCAAGATTTTGTGCATGTTCCAGTAAATCATGAAAGGCAATAGCATACAGTGTATGGTGAATGCCCCACGCCTTACAGACAATATCAGCCAGCACACTGGCCATCATACAGGGCAGTAGTGCGTTGTGATTAATTTTACCCACGGTAATAACCTCGAGTGCAAAAATGGCCCCTGTCACTGGTGTACCGAAGACGGATCCGAAGCCTGCAGCCACCCCGGTCATTAATAGAATTTTGGTGTCTTTTTTATCCAGTCCCAACTTTTGGCCGATAAAACTGGAGAGGCTTCCGCCAATCTGAACAGCGGTTCCTTCTCTACCGGCCGAGCCGCCAAATAAATGCGTTATAACAGTTGTCAGTAGCACCAGTGGCGCCATCCTAAAAGGTACGCCACCGCCGGGTGTATGGATTTCGTCGACGATCAGGTTATTGCCTGCGTCTGCATTTTTGCCTGACCATTTATAAAGAAAGTGAATCAATATGCCCGCAAAGGGTAGTAGATATAATAGCCAGTTATACTGCCATTTACTGGCCGTGGCCCGCTCTAACAACCAAAGAAAGAGCGCTACAACTGAACCCACACTGAGTGAGACTGGCAGGACAATTAACGTCCATTTCAATAGATGCTTCAGAATATGGTACTGTTCGAATGAGGTTTTGAGGCTGCTTTTTATTTTCATTTCCTACAAATAATTATTTGTACATGGGTTTGTAACACATGTTTGTATTTGTAGGCGCCATCAGCTTTTTTAAGCGGTTTGGGATGGGAAGACACCATTTCCCTAAATCAGGTACAAAGATAAATTTATTAGGGATTTTTAAAAATTAATTATTTCAGTGGGCTGAACGGCAAACGAATTGTAAAAAGTCCCGTCAACAAAATTGCTGGACGGGACTTTCCTATAAAGAATTGATTGAAATTTTAATTTCAATCAATCAAACGGGCACATTCTACGGCTTTTTAGGGACTGCTTTTTTCGTAGCCGTTTTGCGAGCAGCTACTTTTTTGGTCGCTGTCTTCTTCGTGGCGGCTTTCTTTGGTGCTGCTTTTTTGGTCGCTGCCTTCTTCGTCTTTTTGTCAAAAGCACCCGGAACCTGTGACTGCACCATTTGTTTTATCGCTTCAAGAGACACTTCTTTCAGGTCTTCCGGGGTATACTTTTCACCATCCAGTCTTTTACCCAGTTTCAGCGACAATTTTCCAAAACGGATAAAGGGACCCCAGCGTCCATTTTCAATGGCTATCTTTTCAGATGGCCATTGTTGAATATAGCGGTTCGCTTCTTTTTCAATTTTTTTGCTTACCAGTTCATCAATATCTGCTGGTGTCAGGTGATCAAAATCATAAGCCTTCGGTACATTAATAAAGTAGTCTTCCCATTTAATAAAAGGCCCAAACCTGCCTTTGCCCTTGGTTACCGGTTTTTCCTGGTAAAATCCAATGGGTGCATCAGCCTTTATTTTTTCCTCAATAAGTGTTACTGCCTGGTCCATATCCACTTCCATAGGATCAGTTCCCTTTGGAATTGAAATATAGGTTTCGCCCCATTTAACATAGGGGCCAAAACGACCGATTCCGATTGTGACATCTGCATCTTTATAATCACCAAGAGAAAAAGGCAGCTTAAAGAGTTCCAATGCCTCTTCTAAATTGATCGTTTCTATACTCTGATTTTTTCTAAGCGATGCAAAACGCGGTTTCTCCTCATCGTCAGCCTCTCCAATCTGCACCATCGCACCAAAGCGCCCCATACGAGCATATACTTTTTTGCCAGAAGCCGGATCCAGACCTAATTCTCTTTCTCCTTTCGCCCTTTGTGCATTTTCCAGCGTCTCTTCAATACTGAGGTGAAAAGGTCCGTAGAATGAATGAATCATTTCATTCCAAACCAGTTTGCCGTCAGCAATTTCATCAAATTCAGCTTCTACGCGTGCAGTAAAATGGTAATCCATGACATTTTTAAAATGCAGGGTCAGAAAATCCGTCACCACCAGGCCTAAATCCGTTGGGAAAAGCTTTCCCTTGTCCGCACCTGTGATTTCTGATTTCTGTTTTTGTTCTATCTGCTGTTGCTCATTTAGGCGTAAAATATGGATCGTCCGCTGGATGCCCTCTTTTTCCCTTTTCTCAACATAATTACGCTTGACAATAGTGGTGATCGTTGGTGCATAGGTGGAAGGACGACCAATACCGAGTTCTTCCAGTTTTTTTACCAAAGAAGCCTCCGTATACCGGGGAGCAGGCCTGGTG
The DNA here is from genome assembly GCA_035497555.1 of Arachidicoccus sp. GTDB lineage: Bacteria > Bacteroidota > Bacteroidia > Chitinophagales > Chitinophagaceae > Arachidicoccus. The sequence continues at coordinate 4,272 of DATJDF010000329.1, forward strand.
AATTTCTCCGTTGCCAGCATTTCATTAAATTTCAGATTTTGACCGACACTTAATGGCGGTAGAATGCCTTCCTGGGCTTCATCATCTTCATCCTCATCCTTTCCTTCAAGATAGACTTTTAGGAATCCATCAAATTGCATCATTTCACCACTTGCGGTCAGCTGATCTTTGTTGGTTGAGATCCCTATTTTTGCGACTGTTTTCTCAAAAACTGCATCACTCATCTGGGAGGCAATCGTGCGTTTCCAGATCAGATCATATAGTCTTCTTTCATCAAATCCCTCCACACCGTGCTGACTAATATAAGTAGGCCGGATGGCTTCATGGGCTTCCTGGGCACTGTCATTTTTATTTTTAAACTTCCGGGGTTGATAATACTGATCACCATAGGCTTTTTTAATTTCCTGGCTGATTTCCCCAAGGGCGGTATCACTTAGGTTAATGCTATCGGTACGCATATAAGTAATATGCCCATTTTCGTATAGTCTTTGCGCAATCGTCATGGTTTTACTCACGCCAAACCCAAGCTTTCTGCTGGCTTCCTGCTGCAACGTAGAGGTCGTAAAAGGCGCAGAAGGCGTCCTTTTACCTGGTTTTACCTGAATATCCTCGACTTTATAGCTTGCATTTTTGCAGGAAGTTAAAAACGCTTCAGCTGTTTTATCATCTGACAGTCTGGATGGGCCTTCTGCCTTAAAATTGACTTGTTTGCCACCCAGATCTGCAGCCTGGAAATAAGCATCAATTTTAAAGGAGCTAGTCGATTCAAATGAATTGATCTCTCTTTCACGCTCCGCAATCAACCTTACGGCTACACTCTGTACCCTGCCTGCACTCAGACCACCCTGCATGCCGATTTTACGCCAGAGAACAGGACTTAACTCAAAGCCGACCAGACGGTCTAGTACTCTTCTGGCCTGTTGTGCATTGACCAGATTCAGGTCTATGGTTCGGGGTGTCTGAATGGCTTTTTGAATGGCCGTTTTGGTGATTTCATGGAAAACGATGCGTTTAGTCGTATGGGGATCGAGCCCAAGTACCTCTGCCAGGTGCCAGCTAATACTTTCCCCTTCACGGTCCTCATCCGATGCCAGCCATACTTCGCCTGCCTTTTTGGCCTGCTGCTTTAATTGGTTGACTACCTTAATTTTTTCATCGGGAACTGTATAAGTGGGCTTAAAATTATCCTTGATGTCAATACCGTTATCTCCTTTTGCCAAGTCCCGGATATGCCCATAGCTACTCACCACCTCAAAATCCTTTCCAAGGAATTTTTCAATGGTCTTCGCCTTGGCTGGGGACTCCACAATTAATAAATTTTTTGCCATATCTATACTATAATTATATCTATTTAGGAACGATTTTATTTAATTTCTGTCGTTACAATTCTGCAATAATAAACAAAAGTTGAACGTAGAATGCTAAAAATTGGGATTAAATCTCGAAATTTTATTTCAGAAACACGCAAAAACAACTTAATTATCAAGCAAATACAAGGCCCTCGGATTCACTCAACTAATTGATACTGATATTCTATAACATGTTTAATCCTATTCACAATTCATTTGGTTTTTCAGCTTTAAAAAAACAAGGTCGCTAACAAAACTGATTGTTGTCGAAAATCTCAAAAAAGCACCGGCATCGCTTTTCTTATTTGAAAAGCTCATTGTCCAGAAAACTAAAATAGCCCTTATCAGAAACAATAATATGGTCCAGGACTTCTATTTCCATCGTCTTGCCGGCCGTACGGACATTTTTAGTGATTTCCAGGTCATTTTTACTGGGTTGTAAAGAACCGCTGGGGTGATTATGAGCCATAATAATACCTACAGCATTCCATTGAAGCGCAATTTTGAAAATAATCCGGATATCGACAACAGTTGCGGTAATTCCCCCGGTACTGATGATTTTATGACAGAGAATCCGGTTAGCATTATTCATATAGATCACAATAAAGACCTCATGTTGGAGGTATTGAAGGTGGGGTTTAAGGTAATGGGCCACATCGCTGCTGGATTTTACCCGAACCTGACTTTTTTCCTCAATTTCCCGGCGATTTGATAAGGCAAGCGCTGCATTTATCAGAACTGCTTTGGCGGGACCGATGCCACGGATATTACGGTCCAGAATTTCTGCTACAGAGAGTTTGGATAATAAATGAAGCCGGTTATCGCAGGCTTCTAAAAGACCCTTGGCCAGATCCAATGCTGAAGCTTGTGTATTACCGTTATTAATGAGAATGGCCAGGAGCTCTGCATTACTTAGGGCATCGGCTCCTTTATTGATTAGTTTTTCACGAGGCCGGTCATCCGGGGCCCAATTTTTAATCGGTGTATTTGGCATATAAATGATGATTTTTGGATATGGAGTGATTAAATAAAGCCAGGAGCAGCAAAACCCGCGTGTTTTACCGGCTGACCTAGTTCGTCAGATCCTATAAAAAAAGAATGGACACTTATGGAATTAAAAAGGTAGGGGTGGAAGTTGAGCTCACTTAAAGACAATTGTCAAATACCGCCAATTTAACTCGGTAGGGATTCCTGTTTTCGTGAAAAGGCAAAGCACCCAATACCTTATAATATCCTACTGTATAAAAATGGTAAGGGTCAATAATAGAAAATTCCCGAAGATACTACCGTATGG
>DATJDF010000330.1:0-5645 GCA_035497555.1 Arachidicoccus sp.
CGTGCGGAAGACATGCCATTCATGGAAGACGGCACACCGGTAGACATTGTGCTGAACCCATTAGGTGTACCTTCCCGTATGAACATCGGTCAGATTTATGAAACCATCCTCGGATGGTGTGGTAAAGAGCTAGGTGTCAACTTTGCCACCCCGATTTTTGACGGAGCCACTCCGGAAGAAATCTCTGATTACTGTGATAAGGCTGGCATCCCATCCATGGGTCATACCTATTTGTATGATGGAGAGACCGGCGAGCGTTTTGACCAGAAAGCCACTGTAGGCGTGATCTATATGATCAAACTGCACCATATGGTAGATGACAAGATGCACGCACGTTCAATCGGACCCTACAGTTTGATTACACAGCAGCCTTTAGGTGGTAAAGCACAGTTCGGTGGACAGCGTTTTGGAGAAATGGAAGTCTGGGCATTAGAAGCCTACGGCGCCGCCAATATCCTGCAAGAGCTGTTAACCATTAAATCCGATGACATCATCGGACGTGCCAAGACCTATGAAGCCATTGTCAAAGGTGACAATCTTCCAAAGGCCGGTATACCAGAATCCTTCAATGTACTCGTACATGAATTAAGAGGATTAGGACTGGATCTTAAATTTGAATAAGAAAAAAGAGGCCTATCCTTTAGCGCATAAAAAAGCTAAAAGATCTCCTGAAACATAAAAAACCTGCAGCTATTATTTATGAATAGACTGCGGGTTTTTTATTGCAAATCCGGCAAGAAGAGAAAGGCAGTCCGATGCAAACCGGCACCTGCATTTGTTGACATCTCACGAAAACTATATGGCAAACTAATTATCTGCAAGCTTTCTACGGATCTGAACCCAAGTAAATGTTTTGCGTAGGTGGCCAATGAATGTTTTGATCATTGCAGAAATTATAATTCAGGGGCGGCAGAAGGCTTTCGAATCACTCTGGGTATATCCAGTGGCAAACGGGTCAATAGCTCATAATTCAGTTGGTTAGACAGTTCCCCAAACGAAGCAACAGAAATCTCCAGGTCTCCCATCTCGCCAATTAAAATCACCTCATCGCCCACTTCAGCATCCGGAACATTATTTAACGCAATGGCAATCGAGTTCATATTGACGTTTCCGATAACTGTAGTACGCACATTACGGATCAGCACCCGCCCTGCATTACTCAGGGTCCGGCTATACCCGTTGGCGTAACCTACAGGAACAATACCCACCAGCATTTCTTCTGAGGCCTGGTAGGTATTGCCATATCCAACGAATCCGCCCATATCCACCTTTTTCATAGACATTAACCTGCTTTTCCAGGTGAGTACCCGCTTCAGGCTAAATTCTGCAAGCTTATTGCGCCTAAGAAATTCAATCTTGATTTCCGGGCTCGGCCAGAAGCCGTATTGCAGAATGCCGATGCGCACCATATTAAAGCGCATCTTAGCATAACGGATCGCAGCTGCACTACAACAAGTATGGGTATACTCAGGGGTAAAATTTGCCCCCAGTAGCAGTTTGCGAAGTTTATTAAAATGTCTTTTCTGTTCCTCAATACGGTGATAATTGGCAATGCTTTCTGCGCCTGCAAAGTGGGTACAGATTCCCCGCAGTATAAAATCCTTTTTATGCTCCTGCAAATAAGGAATCAATTGTTTTATGATCGTCTGTTTATCAAAACCCGTTCGGTTCATCCCTGTTTCTAATTCCAGATGAATCCGCGCCTTCTTTTTCAGCCTGCGGGCCGTGTCAATGGCAAAGCGCAGTCGCTCCATATCAAAAACAAAGAAAGAAAAAGACTGCTCAATCACCCACTGCATTTTTTCCGGAGGAATATACCCCATAATCATAATCGGTGCTTTATGCAGTAAAGCTTTCTGTACCCGGGCTGCTTCCTGGGTATTGAAGACGGAGAAGTGTTCAATACCCAGAGACTGTGCCAAAGGAACAAAACTGTCAATGCCATGTCCATAAGCATTGCCCTTCACAACAGAAGAGATCAGTACACCTGGTCCCATTTCTTTTTTCAAAAAATCAATATTAAAAGCCAAAGCCGCTTTATCCAAAATAATTTCACTGGTATTATCCATTATAGGGTATGTATTTTATGCAATAGAACCAATTATCATTTAAATCAAATCCTTAAAGTGTAAACCTGCTTGAATGCATTATTCCAGACACCGTGGGTGGGCATTTAACAAAGAAAATTCCGCACTACTCGCTCAAACACTGCGCTGCCCGGTTCAATCAGCTGATCTTCAAAATCATAATCCGGATTATGTAATGCAGGATGATGCTCACCGGCACCGAGGCCAAACATAGCGCCCGGATAATGCTGGGTAAAAAGACCAAAATCTTCGCCCCATTTCATGGGAGCGGTTAAAGAGATGCTCTGAATAGACAACTCATCAGCCGCCCGCTGAATCTGGTCCACCACAACCGGATCATTATTATTAGCGCTGAACTCCTGGGTCCACCCTGTCGTTATTTTTAACCTGAATGCTGTTCCAATAGACGCAGCCATTTGTTCCATCAGATCCGACTGTTGTTGCAGCATAGTATCCGACCAGGCGCGGATGGTTAAATGTACTTCACCCGATCCAGCTGTGATGCCATAGGATTTCTCCCCTAACCGCATATATACCGGTGAGACCAAGAAGAAATTGTCCGATGCAGTATCAGCAATCGCCATTTCAAGTGCCTTAGAGAGAAAAAGGTTCATAGCCGTAGCCGGACAAAGACCGTTTTCCGGCTCCGCCGCATGGCTGGTCCTGCCCTCAAAACCCACCATTATAGAACGGACAGCAGGGGTAAAAGCACCGTACCTGATTTGGATACTCCCCAATGGGAATCCGGGCGTATTATGCAGGGCAATCACCTGATCTATTTTTAACGCACGAAAAACAGGATCTTCCATGACTGCTTTAGCACCAAGGCCGTTTTCCTCCGCAGGTTGAAAGAGCAGATAAGCCGTACCCTGATCGAGTGGTTGCTGATGCAATAGCCAGGCAAGTCTGCAGAGTATTACCATATGCCCATCATGTCCGCATTTATGGCTCTTCAGCGGATCGCCGGATTTATGAGAAAAAGTATTCACCTCCCGGATCGGTAAAGCGTCTAGTTCAGCCCTGACTAAAATCGTTTTTCCGGGCTTCTTACCGTCAAATTTGACCAGCAAGCCCGTTGCAGCTACTTCCTGCATCTTATCTGGCCTAAAGGGCTTTAAAAAGGCTCGGATCAATTCCCTGGTCGCTGATTCAAAGCCCGAAAGATCCGGGTACTGATGAAGTAGATGTCTGAATGTAATAAAATCTTTAAGGTCCATAAATATATATTTAGATGATTGACCTGAAGGAATAATAGTAAGCACACCCTATGAATCACATCTTCCTGGTAGGCTCCGAAAAATGATACCAACGAATCAACGAAATATGAACAGATACCACAAATAACAATCTCAGGCGAAGCCTCAGACAAATGTACCGAAAAGGAGAAGGGCGGGCAAATGCCCGCCCTGTTAATAGGATACCATCTGATTTATTTAACGTAGGTTTAAGCCGGCGATTATTATTGCTTTACGGGATCGGCCCTGTCCGGGGTTAATTCTGGTAAGTAGGTCCGCCAGGTGATTAATTTGGTTTTTAACTGCTTAACAATGGCAGGATGTGCTTTTGATATGTTGGTTATTTCAAAGCGGTCTTTACTCATATCATATAACTCCACATCTTTACCGTGATAGTTCATCAGTAACTTCCATTTACCTGAACGAATGGCTAAATTTGGACTATGATCCCGGCCCTTTGGAAAATTAAAGGCGTAGCTGTTTCGGCCGTATTCCCAATACATATCTTTATCTCTTGCAGAAGGTTTTCCAAGTAATACAGATTCTCTGTCTTCTCCGTCTCCTTTATAGTTGCTGGGTAGGGAAGCCGAAGAGAGCGCGGCGAAGGTAGGAAGCAAGTCGGTAGAACTTAGGACCGATAAACTATCCGTCACACCGGCCGGCGTATGCCCCGGCCATTTTACGATAAAAGGCATCCGGATCCCCCCTTCATAAAGGGATAGTTTACTGCCGCGAAGGCCGGCCTCCCGGCTACCCCGGAAACTAGGGAGAGGCCCGTTATCACTCGTAAAAATAACAATTGTATTATCTTCAATCCCCAGTTTTTTAATGCCGTCCAGTAACCGCCCAATCTGCTTGTCATATTCTTTCAATACCAGTTTAAAGGATTTCTCTTCCTGGGGATTCATGGGAAACTGACCCGTATAGTGCCTGTCCACTTCTGGAACCCAAGGCGTATGCATATCATCAGGCCAGAGATTAACGAAACATGGCTGCCCTTTATGTCGTTTTAAAAAATCAAGTGTCTTATCCACAAAATACTTTGTTCTGTCCCAGCGTTTGATACTGTCTTTTTTAGACCAGATCCAATCCGTAGCCGTCAGAAGTGAATCCGGGTCAGGGCTCTCATAAGTGCTTGCATGTTCATCAAAACCGTATTTATCAAAATTAGGCGCATTTTTTATGTCTCTGCCGCCACCCATATGCCATTTTCCAAAATGGCCGGTGGCGTAACCTGCGGTTTTCATCACCTTGGCCATAGAAGGCGCATTTATATTCAGGTAATTGGCTTGCTCCGCAAGCCCATTACTGCGCCGGTCATTCAGGTAGTTGGTGAAATTCCACTCAGCAGGAAACATACCAGTCAGTATACTGACGCGGGAAGGGCTGCAAATAGGAGCGGCGCTATAATAGTTCGTATATTTAGTGCCTTCCTTCGCCAGGCGGTCAATATTAGGCGTAGGAACAAAGTTACCACCAAAGCAACTAATATCACTATAACCCATATCATCTGTCAAAATGACGATGATATTTGGTTTGTCTTGTGCACTTAGCTTTACAAATAATAATAAAGTGATAACGGTAAGTATCCATCCTTTTGGTTTCCGCCATATTTTGTTCCCTTTATTATGACTACTTTTCAGACTAATGTTCATGTTACTTTTTTAAAAAAAAATCATCCCGTTTGGCTAATTAAATGTAAGTACAATTACTCTCTATAGTGGTCTATTCCGACACCTAAATGGGCATGTTAAACTGAATACGAAAGTAAAACTATTCTTTTTATTTATGAATTCAATTGTAAAACGGTAATAATTATACAGTATCGGCATCTGTTTTTACCCCAGCTCCAGTCTGTTTTTTTGGTGGAATTTGCACACTATTTAAATAGCAAATAACCCAATAGATGCATTGCATCTATTGGGTTATGGTCAGATTTATTATATTGGGGTTTAATTAGATAGTTTTCTAAACAGTGCACATTTGATACAGAAACGCAAAAGATTGAGATGGAAAGCGGTGTAAAGCAGATTTAATTAGTGCAAATTTGTAGCTGCCTTTAGATGTACAGGCCGCAGTAGGCAACATTTACTGATGCGTTTATGCATGGCAAATCCGATTAAGGTGAATGTTATGGGCGGTACACTCCTTATTGTTTGTAAAATATACTGTGTCGTAGCCCAAACAAGGCGACAACCTGGTCGCCGAATGCTTGAAATGTTTAGAATTGTTCATATGAATCCCTGCTGTGTAAACGATGAAGGAATGCAACTTAGAAGCTTTAGAAATGGGTTTTGGATTTTATGAGGAATTTTTAGGAACC
>DATJDF010000331.1:0-8398 GCA_035497555.1 Arachidicoccus sp.
CCGACCCAGGGAGAGGTTATTTGTAATTTATTTTTCTAATCGGTAAAAACAGGTGAATTATTTCAACCGATTATACGCGGGAGAAAGTAAAAGATCCAGAAACGAACAGACTGCAATTATTTTCAAAAGGCCTACGCGGGCTCATTTTTGTCGCCTGGGTATTAATTGAACTGCCAAGGAGAAGCCCTACGCTTGAATTTATCATCATTTATTCCGACTTAGTCCCGGCAGACGGGTAAATTGTTTTGTGCTCAAATGCTATTGCTATTGTCAGAAACTGTCATTGGTTTAAAAACCATGCCCGTTGATTATCCTGCCGGGACCTGTAACAAAAATTTATTTTTTCATGATACTGACTTATAAGAGTTTTATCCATTAACTTTATATCCCCTTAGAAGAACCAAACTTTTATTTTTTTATTTTTAAATTTCAAATTATGGAACCGTTTTTAGCACAAATTATGCTGTTTGCTGGTAATTTTGAGGTAAGAGGCTGGGCATTTTGCGATGGCCGATTGATGTCGATCGCTCAAAATTCCGCATTGTTTGCCCTAGTGGGCACCGTTTACGGTGGGGATGGCGTTACTACTTTTGGCTTGCCGGATCTTCGTGGCAGATCAGTTGTAGGTATGGGTAATGGTCCTGGTTTAACACCACGTGTTATTGGAGAGCTTAGTGGTTCTGAAAATACAACGCTGCTAATGCCGAATTTGCCTGCGCATACGCATACGCTGATGGCCAATAATGCTGTTAGCAATGCTGCTACACCAGGTTCGACAGTTGTTTTGTCTCAAGGGCCAACAACAGGTGCTGGACCCAGTGCGCACACTGGAAATATATACTCAACTAATGCGGTCAATACCAGTTTGTCGTTGAGTTCAATCGGTGTAAGTGGAAATAATCAGCCATTTTCGATTATGCAACCTTATTTGGTGTTGAATTATCAGATTGCCTTAGAAGGCGTTTTTCCGAGTAGAAATTAAAATAGATAATGATAAGGAAGCTTAAAATTGGTTTTTTGATGCCTTATTCGGGTATTTATCCTTATTATGGGCATCATTTAATGGCAGGAATGCAGATAGCATTGCAACCGGACCACACTAGTTATAGTGCTGGCAGTGGTGACGGGCAGTTGCAGTTTGTTCCTGTATTTACCAAAAAAGGAGATCCAGTAACTTTTAAAAATGCAGTTGAACAACTGTTGTTTTTCGAAAGAGTAGACCTCTTGTCTGGCCTTATCAGCTATAGAACCATGCCTGATATTATCCCTTTAATCAATGATCATCGCAAACCTGCATTATTATTTGATTTAGGTGAGTATGTCCCTGGATTTGAGCTGCAATGCCCTTATGTATTTTATACTTCCCAACAGTTATGGCAATCTGAATTTGCTTTGGGGTATTGGGCTGAACACAAATTCAGGGACACGGGCCTGGTCGTATTACCATTTTATGAATCGGGTTACCATTTACACAGTTCCTTCTGGGAAGGCATTCAGGCCGCTGGTGGTGCAGCCTTAAAATTACACACCGTTCCCAAAGAGAAAAGCAGTGGCCACTCTTTGGATCTGACAGATTTTTTTGCAACCATAGAAAAAGATAAGCCTGCTTTTGTTCACGGGATTTTTACAGGAGATCAGGGTACCGATTTTATTAAACAATGGATACGGTCTCCGTATAATCATAAAATTCCATTGATACTTGTGGAAAACATGGCCTATGATGACCTTTTGGATGATGTCGGTCATCTAGATTGTTCATTTTACAGTGCCAGTTCCTGGAGCCGGATGGATGAGCGGCCGGAAAATCAAAAGTTTGTTCAGAAATTTGAGTTGGCCAGTGGTCAAAAAGCCAATATCTTTGCCTTACTGGGTTATGAAGCAGGTTTGATGATACGTGAAGTTCAGTCGGGGATTTTACGTGGAGATAACGAGCAGGTACTTCAGCAACTGAAGGCAACATCCATTATAGGACCAAGAGGCCCTAGAAATTTTGATCCGATGTCGATTCAGGCGATGCCCCAGGTGGATATCCAGCTTATAAATATGGAACGAAATAATACCCATAAAATTATTATAGACCAGGTGCAGAATTGTCTTTTTTCCTTAGACCGGATTAGTGCACTTCATCAGCAGAGTGTCAGCGGTTGGTATAATCCGTATTTTTGTATTTAGGGTATAAATTCTATTTCTGTCTTTGAAATTGTAGTTTCGCCCGTTTTTGCAGCAGTAGGTTACGAACCAGACAACTGCTACATAAAATCTTTAGATGCGTTGGTTTATAAAGTCAATGAATTCTCTTGTATTCACCTGTGATTATTCAGAATATGAAAAACAATCAACTCTTATTGTCCATCGTCTTAGCGGGTTGGTTATAAGGCCGAAGGAAGAATTCGTCCGTACCAAGCGCTCTGCCCATCCTCAAATTACAGAACAAAGCGATAATGTGTACTAGTATGACTTTTTTTTAATGAGCAGTCATCGCCAAAGATGCTTTGATGCTTGAAATTAATAAATTTATTATGAACCATAATTTTACAAAAAAACTGGGCTGTATAGCCACTTTATTGTTGTTACTACTGCTGCCTTTTGCTGGGTTTACACAGACATTCCGGACAGTTGAATCTGGTGGTTATATAACCGCAATGACCAAGGATAATCTCGGAAATATTTATACTACAAGGTATAACAGTGTTTCTGCCAAATATGATATCGTAAGGTATAACCAAGGTGCGACGTCTTCCGCTGTTATTTATACCGGGTTAAACGGAGCAGGTTTTGATTATCCTTATGGGCTGGCTGTGGACAGCGAGGGAAATGTATTTGTATCAAAATATAATGCGGATAATGAAATTACTAAACTGACCTATAACAGTGGCACAGATACCTATAGTGCGACTCCCTATATTACGGGATTATATAGTAATGCTTTGGCTATTGACGCTGATGACAATTTATATGCTACCGAATACGATGCTGGATCAGGCAAATATAAATTAGTCCGGTTTGCAAAAGGTACTACTACAGGTGAGACGGTATTGTATGAAATGAACTGGATTAATGGTTACACGAATTGTGTAAGCATAGTTGTTGCGCCCAATAAAGATATCTATTTTAATTTACCTTTTGGCAATGTAACAGATCCGGATCATGGTGGTGTGATAAAACTAAGCGCTGCTGATAATTATAGTACACCAACTACAATTTCAACGGGCCGGTATTCGACAGCCATCGGTCTTGATCAGGCGGGCAATCTTTATGTGTCCGAATATAACAGCGCCTCCAGTATTTTTGTATTGAATAAATACGCCGGCGCCACAGGTACCCCTACAATTCTGTATAATCTGGGGGCGGATGATAATTTGTTTTCATTTGGCATGGCTGTCTTTAATGATCAGAATATTTACTTTGCCACTGGTTCTTCGGCTACAAATGTAGGTGGGGACTTTATACAATATTATGACAATCCGATAACTGCGGCGACGAATGTTAATCAGACCGAACAGACTGCTACCAGTACAAAACTTAATTGGACGAACGGTTCAGGAGAAAAAAGAGTCGTATTTATGTCGGAGGTAACAACCGGAACGCCTTCTGTGGCTGATAATGCGACCTATACGGCAAATACGAGCTATGGGGTGGGTACTAAAGACGGCTCAAACGGCTGGTCCTGTGTTTACAACGGCACTGGTAGTTCGGTAACCGTTACGAATCTACTGGCGAATCATATTTATAGGGTCATGGTCCTGGATTACAATGGAAATCCTGGGAGTGAACAATACCAGACGGCCACTGCAGCTGGTAACCCTGTGAATCTGGATGCTTTTGTATTACCCGTGACCTGGGTGAATTTTGATGTTCAGCAGCAGTCAGGAAAATACCAATGGCATTGGCAGCTGGGTGTCGAAAGTCAGGTTGCATATTATGTTCCACAGTATAGCTTTGACGGTATTCATTATCAGGATGCAGGTAAGGTCTCCGAAAAGAGTTCAACACTTAGTTATAGCTTCTCCAAAGAGCTGGATGCACAGGATTTGATCTATTTGCGGGTTGAGGTGGTAAATAATGACGGCAGTAAGGCCTATTCTGAGGTTAAAACATTAAGCGGCAGTAACGGTTCGGATGGTATGATAATTTACCCTAACCCTGTCGGTGGCATACTCCATTTGACCTGGCCCAATACGAGTGCAGCTACATTGGAGATCTCTATTTACAACGTGGCAGGCCAAAAAGTGCTACATCAAAAAGTAACTAAGCGTAATGTGATCACTTTGCAAGTGAGCGGGCTGGCTTCCGGTAGTTATTATCTGGTTGCTGAAGACAATAAGCAACGGCAAATCAAATCGGGCAAATTCCTGAAAAAGTAGCCTCTGCCAGTATTTTATAATAATGTAGAATTGAAATTAAAGATTCGGTCAGGTTATGGTAACCGGCCGGATCTTTTCTTTGATTGGTATTAGTTATTTAGATTCGGAGAGGATCAGACGGCGCACGCCTTTGATAGTAGCGGAACAGAAAAGGTGCGGCATTAGTTTTGCTGCTTTTAACTGGTAGATAGATGTTCTGCGAAATCCGGGCGTTCAATATGAAAACGAAGATGATGTGGAACTGTCACTCATTGCAACAATGACGACAGAGCCGTAAGATATACTGGCCGGTCAGGTACTCATTTTAAGAGCTTATCATTATTTTAATATTGTGCGACTTCTTGATAGTGTATTTTTGCTAAGCCAGGCGATAAATCCATATGCGGCGGCTGCCATCGACAGGGGTACAGTGGCAGATATCTAGTGCCTTTGTATCGGCCGACGAATGCAGCAAGGTCACTATTGACAAGTATTCCTATAAATTATATGCCAAGATATTTGTGATCCCCATTATTCTTGAAAGGATGGAGAAAATGATTTTACGTGCGCTATGCAGATATTCTTTAATAAAAGCTGAGGCCACTGGATTTAACGGATCTGCCGGAACTGCAGTTCATCTCATCAATCAGGTTAGTACTATTGATCTGATGGCCGTCAAAACTTATGATTTGAATTATGATTATACTTATAGAAGCCTGGCCGCGCATATTAGGATTACAACGATAGACACCAATAGGCTTTCTGGCACGATAAGTATTTTTATGCCGGTATTAACCTACAATATTTATAAGAATGTCTGATATCAGTGCAAGGGACATCCGCTGCGTCGTCTTCTAATTGCTTTTTTATGGAGGATGGTACTGTCTTTTATAGTCCCGGTAATTCAACTGGTGTTCCTAAAAACTATAAATGTGGGAGTAAGTTGGGCGCAGCATATATACTAATAATTCAATTAGGTTAAGCAATTTTATTTTATCGATTGCTTTGGGATCGGCCTGCTTTATTCCAACTTTGTAAGCAGGTAGTGATTTGGTTTGGAACTATTTAGCTTGTGCATTGAATGTATTTAACAGTTAAGAGAACGTTTTAAATTGCGACTATATGTTTGCTCACTTGTTTTATGCTTGATGCAAAAAAGCCGCCACACTTATTCTTTTGGGTGCAGTTTTTGCAAATATCCAAGTATATATTTTTCCAATCTGAAATTGATTTCTTATTGAATTGCCAAAGAATTTCAGGTTGCAAGCATAATGGAAGGTTATAGATCGAAACATTCATGCCTCTGGCTGCCAAAAACATTACTGCTTCTTTTAATTCGGTCATGTAATCAAATGGATCTATCCATAATTTGCTCATATTAAATGGAGTGTAACCCTCGTTTTCCAGACCCATAAATGTAATATGTTCGACAAATGGAATATTCTTATATATAAATTTGGCGAGTTGAGGAAGCCTCTCAACTGATAGGCAGTGCAAGACTATTCTTAGTTCTATTCGTTGATTGCTTTCCGCTAAATTGTATAATCCCAACATGGTCTGATTAAATGCATTTCTTGCTTGTACAATGTAATCATGAAGTTGATAATAATCTGAATATAATGGGACACCAAACATTAATTTACTAGTGTTTAGTGCTTTTAATTGTTTTGTGAATAGCTTCCACCCAAAAGATCTTCCATTTGTCAGACAATGAAGTTCGGTGTTTGGCAATGACGTTGTTAATAATGAAATCAACTGAAAAAAAGACTTGCCAAGTAGGGTAGGCTCGCCACCTGTTATACACAACTCTGCACAATCTTTTGGTATTAATTGAATTAGTCGGGTATTAATGTCTAGTCTAAATGGAATATCATCGCGATCCTTTGGAGGTTGAGAGCACATTAAGCAATTGCTGTTACATCGCTCTGTCACCAAAAGAAAATTTTGATAGGATTTCTGTCTATATAAGGTGTTGATTATGCCACTTGGATTTAACATTATAATATCGCCTTCATTTAGGTGGTCAAGAAATGGTATTTCAGAAATAAATGGTGATTTTATTTCATTACCGTCTAACTTGCCTGTCGAAAGAATTGCATTAAATGAGTTTACTATGTGAAGGTTCAAGACGCTTTGAATTACAAGAATTTGATTTTTATCTTGGTGAAAAATATCTCTTGTTATTTTAGCAATAATAGGTTCAAATATACCATTTGCACGTCCCCTTGTTTTTAGTAACATTTTTATAAGTTTGCCCAATTTCTAAATATTGTTTCAATTCTTTCGTCGTTGTCCATTAGTTCAAATAAATGTCTAATTATCTCCATGTTTTTTTGACAAAAAGGACTGGTAGGTCGATAGCCATACATGTCATTTTGGACAGCATAATGTAGCACGGGATCAGCTCCACAATAACTTTGAAGAGCGCATTCTGAACATCCAGCTAAACCTTCGTTCACCATTGCTTTAGAAATCGTTTCAATTTTGTCGCCATAAAAAATATCTTCATAAGTGCTATGATCCAAATCCCCCAGCTGAAATGTGAAATCTTTATCTTCTGCAAGCATTCTAGATTCATCTGATGCATAAATCTTTCCATCATAATTAAATACGATTACATTATTGACAATTCCCGATGGAGATTGCAAATCAACATAACCGACTGGAAAAGGAGTTAAAATTTTTTTTAAAATAATAGTTGCATATTCTTCCCGGAAATAATAACCAGAAAGATTATATTCAATCACTTTTGACAAAGCAATCTTGTAGAATTCTAAAAATTGGTCCATTTGGTAGTTATTCTTCTTTTTATTGTAATTGGCAAATCCAAAAGGACTTATGGGTCTTAAAAATATGCTTTTGAAGCCTTTTTCGAAATATTCGTTGACAATTTCGGTTGGATAATTTAGAGAAAAGGTAGTTGTTGTTAATAATGCGGAAACCCTATTTCCGCCAAGTATAGTACGGCATTTATTGATTCCATTAATTGCCAGCTTATAGCTGTCATTTCCGATCTTGTGTCTGTTTTTATTATGAATAAATTCTGGACCATCTAATGATGTGGAAATTAGAATATTTTCATTTAGACAATAATTTAGGATCTCATCTGTTATTGGGGCTAGATTCGTGCAAATTACGAAGGTGGTATTTTTATTAAATAATTTGGCCTGTTTCTTTGTTAATTCTATCGCTGCTTTGATATTGTCAAATGCCAATAGAGATTCGCCACCCTGAAATTCCATAGTGACATTTTTAGCAGGTGATCGCATCATTAAATCAATTCCTTTTGCAATATGGGTCAATTTCATGTCGAAATTTTCCTTGTTAGCACTTACCCTTGATACCTGGCAATAATGGCATGTATGACCACACCTCAGGGTTATTACAAATATGTGTAAAGATGTGAATTGGTCAAGAAAAGATTTTTTGGTTCGATATCTTGTAGCAATTATATTTATTAATTCCGGGATTGGTTGCTCGCTAATGAAAAAATTGGCTATCAAATCGCTGTATAGATTTTTATCTTTTTTTTTATGTAGATTACGGGTGATTATATTACTTGCTGTGCCTATTGGTACGATGAGAAAATCACCGACGTCATTAACTAATACTTCACGACGCGGATTTATTTTTAAAAATCTGAATGGCAATAAATAGTATTTTTCTTCTAGTGATAAATCATAACTATCGTATTCTTTGAATTTTCTATTTTTATTTTGATTGTTTATTATTTTGTCCATCATTCAAAATTTTCTGGATTAAATCCTACGGGGTCAGAAATTTCAGTATCCGGAGATTGATCTTCTTCGTAATACGCAAATGCTTTGGCAATAATAAGTTCTCGGATAGTTTTAGTTTCTTTTGAGACTATATCTCGTAATTTAAAATCTATCAAGTCAGTTTTTATTTTTCCAATTATTAAATCATAATCGATGTCATTTTTGGGTGTTAGGAGAATAGCATATTCTTTCTTTGACTGGCTTGAAATGTCAACATGAAAGGTGTCCCCATACCAATAGAAACATTTGAAAATGACATCTTCACTGTATAATTCT
>DATJDF010000332.1:0-15764 GCA_035497555.1 Arachidicoccus sp.
TGTTTGAATCATTGGTAACACACGAACTTAGAGTCTATGGCCAGGCAAACGATGCTAAAGTATACCATTATCGAGATTCAAGCGGATTGAAAGTGGACAGTATCGTACAGAAATACAATGGGGATTGGTGCGCTTTTGAAATTAAACTCGGTACAGGGCAAATTGAAGAGGCCGCAGTCAATCTCCAAAAATTTGTTTCGGTTTTGGACAGTAAAAAGATAAAACCGCCAAAATCACTAAATATTATTACAGGTACAGGAATAAGCTATACAAGACAAGATGGAATAAACGTTATTTCACTTGCTTCTTTGGGGGCATAAGAGCACGACTATGAATAGCTATATATTGAACTTAGTTGGTGTTATCACCAAGGGGTTGTAAGGCAATTAAAAATTCCTCAGTCTTTTAAAAGTACAGGAAATTCAAAATTAATTGTGGAAAGGCCCCAAGGACAATAATTAGTAGCGCAATGACTATTGCCAGGATCTTAAAACTTTTGGTAACAGGATATTTGAATACCACTGTTCCTTCTTTGAAGTACATGGATTGAATCACCCGGAAGTAATAATAAATACTGATGACCGCAAATATTATCCCTACAATAGCCACCCAAAGATAGCCGTCCATATGCACGACCGCCATCAACATATAGTATTTGGCAAAAAAGCCAATGGTTAACGGAATGCCGGAGAGAGAAAGTAAAAAGATTACGTTGGCGAAAGCCAGCGTTGGATGAGATTTTGCCATTCCATTATAACCTTCCAAAGTATAATCCTTCATTTTAGCCAGGATGGCAAATAAACCTATCGTAGCCAGACTATACGCAACCACATATAACAGAAGCCCTTCTTTAGCTGTATCATTAAGGCTTAAAAGTGCGAATAGCATAAATCCGGCCTGCGCCACAGAAGAATAGGCCAGCATGCGCTTCACACTCTGTTGGAATATTGCAGTAATATTGCCAAACATTAAAGTAGCAACAATAATCACTGAAAAGAGCATCTTCCAATTCACACCAATAATTGCATTCTGTAGGATACTGGTCTCATCCTCACGGATTGCAAATAACCGGATAAAAGCAATAAATGCCCCCGCTTTGACAATTGTAGCCATAAAAGAAGCAAACACACTGGGTGAACCGTCATAGATATCCGGCGCCCAAAAATGAAAGGGTGCTGCAGAAACCTTAAAGCACATTGCCACCAAAATGAGTAACATTCCAGCTACATCCAAAAAGGACATCGGTTGATTGATTCCTGGCTCTGCCACCACAGCTGAGACTTTATGCGTAAGATCAAAACTGCCGGTGCCTCCATAAACAAGTGCAATTCCCATGAGCATAATGCCTGTAGAGAACGCACCCATCAAAAAATACTTTAGAGATGCCTCATTGCTTTTCAAATTCTCTTTTCTGGCGCCCGTCAAAATATACAGCGGAATCGACATAATTTCTATGCCGATAAAGAGCATCAGGAGATTATTAAAGGAGGATAAAATAAATATTCCGGAGAGGACAAAGAAGATTAATGCAAAATATTCCCCTACATATCGTCCTACCCTTTCAATTTCACGCTGAGAAATTGCACTAAACAGTATCGTACATATAATAGCTAAGGTATTAAAGTATAGACCAAACCGGTCAAATTCCAGCATATGATAAGTCGGAATATCGAAAACCTCATGGCCATAGGTTTCGCAAATATTGGCCAGCAATAAAATAATTAATCCGACCAGCGCAATACTTTTATAGGCTTTTGTATTTTTCACAAAAGCACTGCAAAGCATCATCACTACACCTAAAATTGCCGACAGAATAATTGCGTTCATAGTTCTAACTAATTTGATAATCTTTGGTTGATGAAACCCTCAACTTCTTTATATAACTTATTTAATACTTAATACTGTTTGCACTGTGTCCTGGGTCAATTGCAGCAGCGGCTGCGGATATACACCCAACACCAAAATAACAATGGTAATCACAATTAATGCATACTGTGTATTACGGGGAGATTCCATTGCATTTGCCGTAAAATCGGAAGTCTTCCCGTAAAACATTTTCTGCATGGCCCACAAAGTGTAAATGGCCACCAATATAATACTAAAACAGGCGAATACTCCAGCCCAAATACTAAAGCGGAATATCCCGTTAAACATCAGGAATTCTCCAATAAAAGAGTTGGTCAGTGGCAGCGAAACATTCGCTAGTGCCATAATCATAAATAAGGTCGCCAGGACGGGCGCCTTAGTCGCCAGGCCGCCCATTTCACTCAATTTCCGGGTTCCGGTCTGCCTTTCAATGGCAGAAGCGACAATCCAAAGCCCCAGTACGTTAATCCCGTGATTGAACATCTGAATCATTACCCCTTGCAATCCGACACGTTCCATACTAAAGATGGCGGCACACATTAGTCCGACATGGGCAATAGAAGAATAGGCGATCAGCCTTTTAAGATCATCCTGGCGGATGGCGATAAAGGAGGCATATAAAAGACCTATTACAGAAAACACAACTATTATATGATTAAAATGAAGAACGGCCTGCGGAAAAATGGGTAATACATAACGGATCATTGCATAAAGCCCCATCTTCACCATTACTGCACTTAAAATCATCGTACCCGCCGCCGGTGCCTGTTCATAGGTGTCCGGCTGCCATGTATGTAGTGGGAAAATAGGCATTTTAATAGCAAATGCGATAAAAAACAACCAAAATCCTAGGTTCTGTTCGCTGGCGCTCAATTTAAGGTCATAAAAAGAAGACAGGGCAAAACTGTGGTCCGGAGTCTTCAGATATAGATAAATGATACCAATAAGTAATAATAAAGAACCGAGAAAAGTATAAACGAAAAACTTAAAGGTCGCCTGAATCTTTTTGTTTCCCCCGTATTGTGAACAGAGAAAATAAATTGGAATTAAGGCCAACTCCCAGAAAAAATAAAATAACAATACATCAGCTGCTAAAAACACGCCCATCATACCGGCCTGGGTTAGTAAAAGGAGGCCCAGAAAATTACCGGGAGATTTATAATGAGACCTCAGTGTGGAGGAAAGGATCAAAGGAACAGAAACCGCATTTAATAAACAAAGCATCTTTGCCATTCCATCCATGGATAGATTAAACGAACTGTTCATTTGTGGTAACCACTGCATTTCCAACTGCACCTTGCCATGGGTCGTGACCAGTACCAGGGCGGTCAGGAAAGTCAGTAATGAAGCAGTGAGTGCCAGACCCTGCGCCGCCTTGCTATTTTTAATAAAGAAGGAGAAGACACCTGCTATTACCGGAATTAAAATGAGTAAAACTATCATATCTGTATTGTAATCTCTTTACAAAAAGTATTTAATTATCTGCTAGGTCAGTTATTTGAATATCCAATGAATAAAAGTCAATATATACGCCTGGTTCCAAAATATCACAAAGAGTACCACTAGGGAAAGTACCATCATAAGAATATAACCTCCTACCTGGCCACTTTGAACCAACCGGATCTGCCTGGAGGAATATTGTACAAATCGGCCAACGCCATTCACAATGCCATCAATAAAGGTTTTATCAATCACATTTTTCAAAAAGTTGCTAAACTTCATGACTGGATTTACAATTAATCCGTCATAAATTTCATCTACGTACCACTTATTAGCCAGCACTTTCGACAATCCGGTTTCCTGCTGTTCACTTTTTTGATAATCCGCATATTTCTTCCAGGCCCAAATAATGGTTGCAATGACTAGTACCGTTGTTACCAGCATAAGCATCCATTCTGTCTGGTGCGACAGGGTTTCAGAAGCAGCTGGCAAATCACTGAAAACCGGACTAAGGAAATTTTCCAGTAAATGTGCGTGAGGTGCAAATATAGCCGGGATACCCAAAAATCCGGCTATCACGGCCAGGACAGCCAGTATAGATAATGGGATTGTCATTGCTTTAGGGCTTTCATGCAAATGATGCGCCTGCTCCTGCGTTCCCCTGAATTTGCCCAAAAAAGTCATCGCGTAGATCCTGAACATGTAAAAAGCAGTAAATAAAGCACCCAGAACGCCTAAATAATATAAGACCGGGCTGCTGGCATATGCCGCCGCTAAGATCTCATCTTTGGAAAAGAATCCTGAAAATGGCGGAACACCCGCAATGGCCAGACATGCTAAAAGGAAAGTTATATGCGTCACGGGCATAAACTTTTTCAGCCCCCCCATAAAACGACTATCCTGCTGCCCTCCCATGGCATGAATCACTGATCCAGCTCCAAGGAACAATAAAGCTTTGAAAAAAGCATGTGTCATTACATGGAATACTGCACCACCATAGGCACCTACTCCAAGTCCTAAAAACATATAACCGAGTTGACTGACAGTAGAATAAGCCAATACTTTTTTGATATCATTTTGCCGCAGTGCAATTGAGGCCGCAAAAACGGCTGTTGCGACACCAATAATGGCAATAATTTCGTTCGTAAATGGTGCCAATGAATAGAGTAAATGGCTTCTGGCTATCATATAAATACCTGCAGTCACCATGGTAGCGGCATGTATCAACGCTGAAACCGGGGTTGGACCCGCCATAGCATCCGGTAACCAGGTATATAATGGGATCTGCGCACTTTTTCCGGTGGCTCCTACAAAAAGCAGTAAAGTAATTGCTGTCACATCTGCCCTTGAAAATTTAGCAAGCATGTCCGGTGTAAATAATTCATGATAACTCAATGTACCAGTTTTGGATAAAATCCAAAATAGTGCAATCAGGAACCCTAAATCACCAATACGGTTCATTACAAAGGCCTTACGTGCAGCATAATTAAATGTGTCATTTTTAAACCAGTAACCGATGAGCAGGTAGGAGCATAGGCCAACTCCTTCCCAACCGATGAACATTATGAGAAAATTAGCGCCCATCACCAACAGCAACATGGAAAATACAAATAAATTCAGGTAGGCAAAGTATCGTGCAAAATGCTGCGGCGTTTCCTCCTGCATATAGGCTGAGGAATATATATGTATCAGAGAACCGACCCCTGTAATAATTAATAGAAAAACGGCTGTCAGCTGATCCACCTGGAAGGCAAATGGGATCTTAAAATCAGCCACATTGATAAAATCAAAATAAGTCCGCACACCTGCACCACCCGCTTTGATATCGAAGAAAAGCACCAGGCTAAGAATAAAAGAAGCCAAAAGTACGCCGCAGCCAACTACGCTAACGGCTTGTTTACTTAGCTGCTTACGAAAGAGCCCGTTGATCAGAAAGCCCACCAAAGGAAATAACGGTACTAAATATGCTAAATTCATAATGTAAATTAATCAGTTCTGAATCTTTATCAATGTATAAAATCAAGTGCCCGATGACCGGGAACCTTCACTATTAGTTCTTTAACCTATTGAGAAAATCAATATCTACCGAATGGGTATTTCTGTACATCATGACAATAATCGCCAGACCAACACTCACCTCCGCCGCTGCGACTACCATAATAAAAAATACAAATATCTGCCCGTCGATGCCTGCCAGCGGCAGACCAGTCGTTGCTGTATGCGTCTTAGAAAAGGCAACCAGTAACAAATTTGCCGCATTCAACATCAGTTCAATACACATAAATACAATAATTGCATTCCTGCGAATCAGTACGCCCACCACCCCGATGCTAAATAAGGTCACTGCCAGCGCGATATAATATTGAATAGGCATAAAAAATAATATAATTGATGTTTTTAAAATAGTTTTTGTGGAACCAGAACCACCTTACACGCAAATAAGCCTAATTTTTCTTTCCGATAACGACCGCTCCAACCATGGCACTTAAAAACAAAATGCTGCAAAGCTCAAATGGGAGCGCGTATTGCGTAAATAAAACCTTCCCAAGCGGCTTTATCAGCCCTATGGTTCCAGTGTTCAGAACTGCCATATCCGGATGACCTTTTGTTTGTTCCGCATAAGTACGAACAACGGATATCAGGATCCAAAGCAACATTCCTCCGGAAATCACACCCGCCAGTTTCATCCAGAGATTCTTACGGGTTTCGGTCCTTGCATCCAGGTTCATTAGCATTATGACGAACAGGAATAAAACCATAATCGCCCCCGCATAAACAATAATATTGACGATGGCCAGGAATTGGGCATTGAGCAGAATATAGTGCCCAGAAATAGCGAAAAAGGTAGCAATCAACCAAAGTACACTATGAACCGGATTTTTACTAACCAGTATCATAATAGCACTAAAGATGGTGAGTGCACTTAATATCCAAAAAAGTATAGCGGCTATTCCCATTTTTTTATTTTCAAAAATTATAGATCAATATTGCGGGTCGGGCAGCCGTAGCTTTCCGCCTGCCTGGTAATTTACTTTTTCATTGCTTCCAGGGCACCAGCAGTAGTTTGCTTATTTCTACCCAGGGCTTTCGCATAAGCTTCTGGTTCCGTGTTCTTATTGGGTATTAATAAATCGTCTTTCCCATAAATAAATTTTTTCCGAGCATAATCGGAAGGCGTAAAAGTCTCTGTCAGATAGATCGCATCTTTCGGACACGCTTCTTCGCATAAGCCACAGAAAATACAACGCAGCATGTTAATTTCATATTTGGCTGCATACTTTTCCTCCCGGTAGAGGTTTTCCTCACCTGGTAGTCTTTCTGCTGCTTCCATGGTAATCGCTTCCGCCGGACAGGCCACTGCACAAAGACCACAAGCCGTGCAACGTTCGCGTCCCTCCTCATCCCTGTTCAGTACATGTAACCCCCGGAAAACCGGGCTGTAAGGCCGCTCTTGTTCAGGAAAAGAAACGGTTGCTTTCTTTTTGAAAAAATGCTTCAGCGTAATGGCCATTCCCTTGGCAATTTCCGGAATATAAATTTTTTCCGCAAATGTCATCGGGCTTCGATTCACATTTTCTGATCTGTTCGTTAAAGACTGCATAACTTTTATTTCTATTGTTATTTACCGGCTCATCCGGTAAATCCACATTGTCAATATTCAATTTTATTTGCTGGCATTACACCCATTTACGCTGCAGAATGACACTTAGTGTTGTAGCCAGAGTACCACTAAGGCAGTAATGATCATATTTGCTAACGCGAGTGGCAATAATTTTTTCCAGCCTAGTTCCATCAACTGATCGTATCTGAATCTTGGAACTGTCCAACGCACCCACATAAAGATAAAGATAAATATGACGATCTTAATCATCAGCGCAATGACCCCGATTAATGCCGCCACATTTGGTGAAAGTAGACTTTCATTCAAAAACGGTACATCATAACCCCCAAAAAATAAAGTTGCCATTACCGCACTGGCCACAAACATATTTACATATTCCGCAAAAAGATAAAAACCAAGTTTCATCGAAGAATACTCCTGATGATACCCCATGTTCAATTCATTTTCTGCTTCTGCAAGGTCAAAGGGTGTCCGGTTGCATTCTGCAAATGCACAGACAAAAAAGATGATGAAGCCGAGTGGCTGGTAAACAATATTCCAATAATGACCTGGTGCCATTTGTTGCGCTACTATGTCTTTCAGGCTTAATGATCCAGTAAGCATTAAAAGCGCAATCAGGGCTATCCCCATTGCCAGTTCATAACTAATTGCCTGGGAGGCACCTCTGAGTGCGGCCAGTAAGGAAAACTTATTATTGGAAGCCCAGCCTCCAATCATAATACCGTAAACACCAATGCTTACAGCTCCGAATATATAAAGAATCCCAATATTTACATCCGCCACTTGTAATGCCATCTCTCTACCACCAATCACAAGGTTACTTCCCCATGGAATAACCGCACTTGTAATCAATGCAGCAGTCATGGCCATACCGGGGCCTAGAATAAAAAGCCATTTATTGGCTGCATTTGGAATGATCTCTTCTTTGAAAATCAATTTAGCGCCATCTGCAAAAGGCTGGAGCAAACCGAAAGGGCCGGCACGATTGGGTCCGATACGGTCCTGCATGAAGGCGGCTACCTTCCGCTCGGCCCAGGTCGAGTATAATGCTATCCCCAGGCTTCCAAATATAACAATGGCGATTAATACTAATTTCTCAATTACCAATGTCCAGTCAAATGCTAATAAAGTCATTTTTATTGTCGATTTACAATTTTACTTTTTATCGTCACTTTGCTTAAAATCAGTTGAATGCGCCGGGCCCTCAATTAAACTCAGATCGCGTTGCGGTTTATTGACCTCACTCGCATCATGGATATCCATAAACAACCGGGGCGCCTTACCAATGACTTCGTCAATGGTTTCCTGTGGTTTAACAAGTCCAACGTATTTGTTCTGTGCAATAACGGAATGGCGGTTGATGGTTCTTGGACCCTCAATAATCCAGTCACTGGACTGTTTCTTGTCAAACCGGCATTCATCACAGATCCAGTCTTCCACTTCACCCCACTGATCCTTGCGGGCGGTGACCCTGAACACCTCATCTCCCCGATTCCACAATGCAACTTTTCCAGAGCATTTTGGACAGTCGCGGTGTGCATTAAGTGGTTTGAGAAACCAAACCCTGTTTTTAAACCGGAAAGTCTTATCGGTCAGCGCTCCTACCGGGCATACGTCAATAACATTCCCGATAAAGTCGTTATCCAGATGCTTCTCTAAATATGTGGTAATCTCAGAATGCTCCCCACGATCAAGTACACCGTGTTCCCGGGTGCCCGTAAGTTGATCTGCTACCATAACACAACGGTAACATAAGATGCAGCGCGTCATATGCAGTTGGATCTTATCCCCTAATGTATGTTTTTCAAATGTGCGTCTTTGAAATTCATATCTTGTTCCTGCTGCACCATGGCTATAGGACAGATCCTGCAAATGACATTCACCTGCCTGGTCACAAACCGGGCAATCCAGTGGATGATTAATCAATAGAAATTCAACGACTCCTTTGCGGGCATCGATCACTCTTTCGGAAGTCAAATTCTTCACTTCCATACCATCCATAACATTCGTACGACAACTGGCCACCAGTTTAGGCATGGGGCGGGGATCACGTTCAGACCCCTTGCTGACCTCCACCAGGCAGGTCCGGCATTTACCACCACTGCCCTGTAATTTGGAATAATAGCACATCGCCGGCGGCGCCACTTCCGGACCGGCGGCACGTGCCGCCTGGAGAATCGTGGTGCCGGCAGGTACTTCTACCGTCACATTATCAATCGTAACCTTAAAAAGAGGTTGTTCTGCCATTGCCATTGCTTTTTAATTTTTGTCTGATTTAAACCTGTCTCAGTTTAAATCTCCACACGTTCAAATGATACCCTTTACCCAATCCTGCTGACAACTTAATCTTTACTCAGCCGGTCAGGCAGTCACTTCCAGAGGATCGGCATAATGGGCCAATCCATAATTGCGCTGCTGTGCCTGTTCAGGATTTAATACATGCCATTCAAATTCATCCCGGAAATGGCGAATCGCCGCGGCGACCGGCCAGGCAGCTGCGTCTCCTAACGGGCAAATAGTATTTCCTTCGATGCGCCGCTGTACATCCCATAATAAATCTATATCTTCCATTTTGCCCTTTCCGTATTCCAGATTTTTAAGAATTCGCCACATCCAACCCGTGCCTTCCCGGCATGGGCTACACTGGCCGCAACTTTCATGCATATAAAAATGAGCCAGGGTCATCGTATGTCTGACGACACATTGATCCTCATCCAGTACAACAAAACCACCAGAGCCCAGCATAGATCCTGTCTGAAAACCACCATCAGAAAGACTCTCGTAATTCATCAGCCGGGTTTCCCCCTTTGCCGTTTTCAATAATAAATTCGCAGGAAGGATGGGCACGGAAGAGCCTCCGGGAATACAGGCTTTCAATTTCTTCCCATTGGGAATGCCGCCACACCAGTCATCGCTATAAATAAATTCCTCAACGGAAAGGCTAAAAGGAATTTCATAAACACCAGGCTTATTAATATTACCGCAGGCAGAAATTAGTTTGGTACCCGTAGATTTACCCACACCAATCTGGCCATAAGCTTCTCCACCCATGTTGATGATGGGAACAATAGCTGTGAGTGTTTCTACATTATTTACGACTGTTGGACGCATCCAAACACCTTGAATAGCAGGAAACGGTGGTTTAATTCTTGGATTACCCCGTTTGCCCTCCAGACTTTCTATGAGTGCTGTTTCTTCGCCGCAGATATAGGCTCCTGCGCCCCGGTGAACATAAATCTCCAGATCAAAACCGGTTCCCAATATATTTTTACCGAGAAAACCGTTGTCTTTTGCTTCCTGAATCGCCTGTTCTAAAATTTCAGGTATCCAGGCATACTCGCCCCGGATATAAATATAAGTCGCATGAGAACCCAATGCAAAACTCGACACAATCAATCCTTCTATCAATAAATGGGGCAAGAATTCCATCAGGTACCGGTCCTTAAAGGTACCCGGTTCAGATTCATCTGCATTACAGACAAGATGTCTTGGAATACCTTCCGGCTTTGCAAGGAAGCTCCATTTTAATCCTGTAGGAAAACCTGCACCTCCACGACCACGAAGTCCGCTTTTCTTCACTTCTTCAACAATCTCGTCGGGCGTCATCTTCAGTGCCTTTTCTACACTACGATAGCCTCCGTTTTTGCGGTAGGCCTCATAATACCTGATACCCTCTACATCTGCATGCTCTAAAAGTAATTTCATTATCGTTATATTTCAGTAAGCAGCGCCACCAGGACCTGCTCTTCAAAAATCTATTATTAATTATTCAAAAAGCCTAAAGTCTCCAACTACTGCTGGTTATCCTTCCTTATTTTCCTGTTTCAGGTCATGATTAAACATCCACCGGATGCCAAACTTATCCGTCAGCATGCCAAATTTTGCACCCCAAAAGGTTGTCTCGAGTGGCATCGTTACTTCGGCACCTTCTGCTAATGCCCCAAATACATGATCAATCTCCTGTTCTGTATTAAAATTGAGCGAAAGATTTACCTGATCGCCTGCTTTAACTTTGTGGGTATCAGACATGGTATCGCTGACCATGATTTGCAGATTATCCGCCTGGAAGGCAGCGTGCATCACTTTATCTTTCCAATCAGGAGCCACCTGAGCCCCTACCTGCGTTTCACCAAATGTCTGCAGGTACAAAACTTCCCCATTGAGTGCCCCACAATAAAAATCAAGTGCCTGGCGGGCATTTCCTTCGAAGGTCAAATAAGGTATAATTGCTTCCATCGTACTTCTGTTTGGGTTAATTCAAATTTGTATTACCGGCCCTGCATGCAGCAATAATTTCATCCACCTTTTCTTTGGTCAGGTGTTCCTTATAGGTTTTCCCAAGTTGCATCATTGGTGCATAACCACATGCCCCCAAACACTCTGCAGGTTTCAGGGTAAACAACCCATCAGGCGTTGTTTCTCCTGGTTTAATACCCAATTTCTCTCCAATATAGTCAATTATACCATCACTGCCATTTAACATACAGGGTCCTGTCTGACAGACTTCAAAAACATATTTTCCAACCGGTTTTGTATTGAACATGGTGTAAAAAGTAGCCACTTCATATACTTCAATCGGTTTTAACTGTAATATTTCTGCCACATAATCCATTACCGGAACATCCAACCAGCCACCAAAGGTGTCCTGGGCCAGATGTAATAGAGGGATAAGCGCACTTTTCTGCTTGCCTTCCGGGTATCGGGCGACAATTTCTTTCACCTTTCCTAATGCTTGTTCCGAAAATTGAATTTCCATTCAGTCAATCTTTACTATTTAATAATGCTTTTCAGCAACTCGATCATTTTACAAAATTTAGCGCTATCCATCCATTTCCCCGGCAATCAGGTTAAGACTGCTCATGACGATAATGGCATCGCTGATCATAGCCCCTTTTGTTAATTCAGAGTAGGCCTGATAATAAATAAAACAGGGCCTGCGGAAATGTAAACGGTAGGGAGTACGTCCGCCATCGCTGATCAAATAAAAACCCAGTTCTCCATTCCCACCTTCAACACTATGGTAGACTTCACCCTTAGGTATTTCTGTCTCGCCCATGACAATCTTGAAATGATAAATCAGGGCTTCCATTTTTGTATAAACATCAGCCTTTTCCGGCAGATAGAATTCAGGAGCATCGGCATGGAATACCTCTGCTTCTGCCCCCTTAAATTGTCCTATTTTCTGGTAGGCCTGGTTAATAATTTTCAGTGACTCCCACATTTCCTTGTTCCGCACCAAATAACGGTCGTAACAGTCTCCTGTCGTTCCCACGGGTATATTAAAATCAAAATCCTCGTAACTGCAATAAGGAGAATGTACCCGGACATCATAGTCCACTCCTGCAGCCCGAAGATTCGGCCCTGTAAATCCATAATTTAAGGCGCGCTCCGCTGAAATCGGCCCCGCCCCAATACACCTGTCCATAAATATTCGGTTACGTTGGGTCAGTGCTTCAAATTCTTTTAACGCAACTGGATATTCTTTCAGAAACTTTTCCAGTTTAACCCAGGCTGTATTATTGAAATTGCGTTCGAAGCCGCCGATTCTGCCAATATTGGTGGTTAGCCGGGATCCACAAATCTCTTCGTAGATCTCATAAATCATTTCACGGTACTGCATTAGGTAGAGGAAGGGGGTAAAACCACCTGCATCTACAAACATAATGGAACTACATATAAGGTGATCGGAAATACGTGCCAGCTCCATAATAATAATCCGCATATAATCAACGCGCTTCGGGGTCTGTATTTTCAGCAGCTTCTCACAGGTCATATGCCAACCCATGTTATTGATTGGGCTACTGCAATAATTTAGTCGATCTGTAAGTGGTGTGATCTGGTATAAAGGTCTTCTTTCTGCAATTTTTTCAAAAGCACGGTGAATATAACCAATAGTCTGTTCAGCAGAGACGATTCTTTCCCCGTCCACCTCAAGAATATTCTGGAATACACCATGTGTCGCAGGATGGGTCGGCCCCAGGTTCAAAGTAGTCGTTGTCTTTTCAATCGACCCGTCTGGAAGCTTAATATTATTATGAATTTGTTCTTCTATCATTTTCCTTTTCGTGCTTTCGCTTTAAAATTATATTAGGAGAAACAATTTAATCAGTAATCCGAAAATTGAACGCAATTGCTGCTCAATTTAATGATCAGTTCTTTTTATTTTTCCCATTTTCACGCTCCTCTAAGCGCCTTCTTTTAGCAGAGTTAATACCCTTACTTATCCAATAGATAGCCGCACCGACTATCGTAATTAATAAAATCTTTTCAATGGATTTGACAACCAAAAACAAAACCAGCCAAATGACCAAAAATAACCAAATTTTCTGATTGCCTTTCTGTGCCATTTTTTGTCATTGTCTTTTAGTATTACTGGTTCTATTTGCAAGATGGTGTCCCTCTCTCTCTCTGCACTCCTGCAGCCAAAACACTTGTAGGAAGATTTAGTTATAACTACCACCTCTGCCAAACATTTCATCATCCTTATCTGACCTGGATTGATCCTCCAGAGGATACTCCTTACGCATAGGAAAGTAGTCCATCTCATCAACATTCTGGATTCTCTTTAGATTTGGGTGGCCCAGGAAATTCACCCCATAAAAATCGTAAGCTTCTCTTTCCTGCCAATTAGCCGCTTCATAAACAGCGGTCGCTGTAGCAATTTGGGGGCTTTGGATATCCAAAAAACACTTAAATCTAAGACGCTGATTGTCTACCATGTTATGCATGTGATAAACAATAGCCAATTCTCTTCCCTTGTCGTTCGGGTAATGCACAACAGTCAGGTCCGTTAGAAACCTGAACTGCAAATCTGTATCCTCAAACAAGTATTGTAATAATGCTATATTCTTATCAGCAGAAATTTCAAAAGTCAGCATGCCGTAGGGCTGTTCGAATCCGGTGACAGCCGCTCCAAACTTTTCCTGAACTTTTTGTTGAATCGTATCGTTTGTCATTGGTCTTTTCCTCCTCAGTATTACTGAATACCGTAGGTTCCCATTAATTTTTTATAGTGTTCACTATTGCGCCTGCGCAGACTTTCGTTTCCGGCCAGATCCTGAATACGCATAAAACCATCTAATATAGCCTCAGGCCTTGGGGGACATCCTGGAACATAAACGTCAACAGGAACTACCTGGTCAATGCCTTGTAATACAGAATAAGTGTCAAAAATACCTCCCGAAGAAGCACAGGCACCAACGGCCATAACCCAGCGGGGTTCTGCCATTTGCATGTACACCTGTTTCACAATAGGAGCCATTTTTTTTGCAATCGTTCCCATCACCATTAATAGATCACATTGCCTGGGAGTGAAAGCCATTCTTTCTGCACCAAACCGAGCCAGATCATAAGTAGATGCCGCTGTAGCCATAAATTCAATTCCACAACAGGATGTGGCAAAAGGCAGTGGCCATAATGAATTCTTTCGACCCAATGCCACTACTTTTTCAAGGCTGGTGGCAAAATAACCTTCTCCATCTAACCCGTCAGGCATTTCGGCGATTGCAATATTGTCATGAATGTCGGGTTGCTTTGGATGAATATTAAATCTTACTGGACGTGCCATTATTTTCTCCTTTTCTAATAAGACGCCTGTATGCGCCTGGTCTATAATCACAATTGAACTACAAAAGTAGCATTCCAACGGCAATATTAGTAATTTTAATTAATGATTTACCCATTTTTATGCGCAATCTTTGCTAACGCTTGTTTGCCGTGAAAGGTTTTAGCCATCCCATTTTACCCCCTATCTCTACTATCTTTTTTTTTTAAAATGTTACTTGTTGAATTTTTGAATTTAATTTTCAAAAATAAATTTGGAAACTAAATAATTAGTTATACATTTGTTTTATTAAGCGAATAACTAAATATAAATAAGATGAAAACTTTGACGAAAGCGGAAGAACAGGTGATGCAGGCACTGTGGAAGATCGATCAGGGATTTTTAAAGGACATTGTGGATCAGATGCCTTTACCTAAACCTCATACCAATACAGTTGCAACTATTCTGAAAATCCTGATTGATAAAAAATTTGTTGATTTCGAGGTTTTCAGTCGTGCACACAGGTATTTTCCTTTAGTAAGTATGGAACAATATTCAAAAGGATCACTCAGCAAGTTCGTCGACAATTACTTTAGTGGCTCTTACCAGGAGGCTGTTTCTTTTATGGTAAAAGAAAAAGAAATGAGTATCCAGGACTTAGAGCTTTTGCTACAGCAACTAAAAAACAAATAAAGTCGTCTTGTTAATGGAATAAGTTCAGTTTTATTCAAATTAAAATCTGTAATTATGAACGCCCTTATTGCCTATTTATTAAAGGTACTATTATGTTCAGCAATATTTTTTGCCTATTACCTTTTGGCCCTAAGAAATAAGAATTTTCATCCTTATAACCGGTTTTACCTGTTAGCAACAGCAGTCCTTAGTGTGTTTCTGCCCTTCCTTCATATCAGCATGTTTGATGTGAGTAGTAGTAATGAGCAATTACTTGCTCTTCTAAAACTTTGGGGCAGTGGCCAATTACCGGATGTGGTCGTGGGTGCAGCGCCTCCCTTTCCCTGGGAAAAGCTGGCCATTGTAGGTTCTCTTTGTGTAACACTCGCTTTACTGATACTTTGTTTGGTCAGAGTGTATAAGATCTATCGGCTTAAAAGATCATTTCCCAACAAGAAACTTGATAAGGTGACTTTCATCAATACCGATATACAGAATGCACCTTTTTCTTTTATGAATAATATGTTCTGGCGCAGGGATATCAATTTGAAAGATGCGATTGGCGAACAGATTTATCGCCATGAGATGGCACATATTATTCAGAAACACTCCTGGGATAAG
>DATJDF010000333.1:0-2413 GCA_035497555.1 Arachidicoccus sp.
ATTTGGTCCGTTCCAGAATATTAAGTTGTTTTTTGTAGCCAATAACTTGGGACTTCTTTGGCGCGCCAATAAAGTGAGAGTAGACCCTCACTATCGAAGTGGCTCAATTCCTCCATCCAGAACCTTTTCTTTTGGAGTAAATGCCAGTTTATAATTTTTAATTTTAAATCCTACATGATGAAAAATATTAGTAAAAACCGGGTGGTCGTTTTATTTATTCTATTTCTGAACATTTTTATGTTAGGTAGCTGCGAAAAGTTTTTGGCAGCAAAAAATGACAAAGATTTGGCTGAACCTACCACCATCGTCGACTTGCAAGCACTTATTGACTATTTTGCGAGGATTAATAATTTTTCAGTCGGAGCAGGGTTGCTCGCAGGGGATGAATATTATCTTTCAGATGCAGATTTCAAAGCCTTGCCAACTGAACAAAATCGAAATATGTATTTATGGAATGATAATAATGTGGTTGAACCTGGTTTTAATACTTGGTCATTTTCATTTGATAGGATTTACACCGCTAATACTGTGCTTGAGAAACTGCCTAATATTGCAAGGGAGAAAGATAATGCCGAAATTTGGGACAATCTTAAGGGGCAAGCATTACTTTTAAGGGGGAAGTCCTTCTTTGAGGTGGCAATTGTTTGGTCATTAGCATACGATCCAATGGAAGCGGAAAAAGATTTGGGTTTGCCACTCAGGCTAAGTACGGATTTTAACGAGCGATCTGTCAGAAGTTCATTGAAGGCGACTTATGCACAGATTGTTAATGATATAAAGAGATCCATAGATTTACTTCCGACTAAGCCTATACATGATTTTAGAGGATCCGAGCCTGCTGCTTGTGCATTGCTAGCCCGGGTATATCTGTCAATGCGAGAATATGATAGTTGCTATAGGTATTCCGATCTGGCAATGAAATTGGACGGAACATTATTAGACTACAATTCGCTTGATACAAACAAGGCTTATCCTTTTGAACGATTTGGCCCCGAAGTAATATTAGATAATGGTATGCTTGTCAGTTATTCTCCTTTGTCAAGAGTAGATTCAGTATTATTTAGAATGTATGCACCTGGCGATCTCAGAAAAGTATTACTATTTAATCCGAATGCTGATGGAAGTCATAGCTTTGGCGGTACCTATGGTGGATCTTCCTCCCTTTTTTGTGGAGTAGCAACAGACGAAGTGTATTTGATGCATGCTGAATGCCTTGCACGGAAAGGAGAAATACAGCAGGCGTTGGCAGATTTAAATACACTATTAAAATTAAGATATAAAACGGGAACATTTTCACCTTTAACTACAGCTGATTCAGATGAAGCACTTAAGTGGATTCTGGCCGAAAGAAGAAAAGAACTGTTATATCGTGGACTTAGATGGATGGATATTAAAAGGTTAAATAAGGAAGGGGCCAATATTATATTAAAAAGAATCATTGACGGAAAATCAATCGTTTTACCTCCTAATGACCCTCGTTATGCCTTAGCGATTCCGGATGATGTAATTGATATTTCCGGGATGCCACAGAATCCACGATAGTTGGATTCTGGAATCAATCGGAAAGTTAAGTATTCCCAAAAAAGGACGGCCTTTGCCGCCCTTTTTGTAACTATTCTACTCATCCAGTTTACGGCTTTGTTGCATAAGTATTGCTTTCAACGTCTGCGGTGGATTGAATTGAATTGACAAAATCCTGAACTGTGCTCTGGTCGGAATGTACGACACAAGGAACTGATCCTCCTATGGGGCAAGATTCGTTTGCCGGATTAACGGTTTGGGTCCAGTTTGCCGCATCCTGATATAGATTCAAATCTTTTGAATCCTGCTCATAGATGTAATAATAGGTATCCAGTTTTTGGTCTACATTTGTCTTGTGTGCCTTCATGGCAAATACTCCTGCGACAGCTAATAACACTGCGATAAAAGGCAGAAGAATTTTTATTTTACGCATAATATAAGTTTTTTGCGTTTAGGAAAATATACTTTGTAGAAATAACAAAGTAGCTGACAGGTTTTCAGGCTCCGATCAATAGAAATTACTATTGGTCGGAGCCAGTCTCGCGATAAATCCGGATTTTCCGCAGAAATCCTTTTTGAAAATGGCAATCACATTACGGTTTATATTAACTTCGTTGATAAGCGCTATCATCTTTAATAGAAATTCATGTATCCAGGCTGGTTCGAGAATCCGGATCTTGTGGATAAACTGCCTAGCCAACAAGTTGATTAGATTTTTGAGTTCCTTTATGTAGGTTAATTGCTTCATCTTATAAGATCATTTTTCTTGTTCCTGGAAAGAATACATGGCTTTTTGCATTTGGTATTCTGATTTATATATTTATACCGTCGGCAGATGCGTACATCATGGCCATCTGGCACTATTTACTTATTTCGCCCAAAAGGAAGACAC
>DATJDF010000334.1:0-2748 GCA_035497555.1 Arachidicoccus sp.
CTCAATTATGGTGACGGTGGCCAGGCACACGACGTAACCAATACTTTTGCCAAATACGGTGCAATACCAGAAACAGTTTATTCGGGTTTGATAAATGGCGCCACCGAGAATAATTTCGGACCCATGCAAAAAGAAATAACAGCACATTTAAAAAGTTGGGTAAAGGAAAATTACGTTCCGCCGACATGGAAGGATACGCTAACCAACATCATGGATCAATATTTAGGTAAGGTACCCGAGACATTTATATTTGAAGGGAAATCCTACACACCTTTAAGCTTTGCAAAGGAATATACCGGATTAAAAACTTCGGATTATGTGGAGATTATGTCACAGTCAAACACGCCTTATTGGAAGCGAGGCATGCTGATGGTACCTGACAACTGGGCATTTGTCACTGATTATATTAATGTGCCCCTGGAAAATATCACCGAAATAATTGACAAGGCGCTTGCAAAGGGTTATACAGTAGAATGGGATACAGATTGCTCAGAGCCCTATTTCAGCTGGCTTAACAGCGTAGCAATTGTTCCTCAGGGTGCCGACACAATCACCAGGAAGCATCTGAACAAGGAAGTGGCTAAAACATGGTTTACCGGGCCTGCTACGGAAATGAAAATCACCACTGAGAACAGGCAAAAAGCCTATAATGATAAGCAAACAACAGACGATCATTTAATGCATATCGTTGGAATTGCTAAAGATCAAAACGGTAAAGAATATTATATTGTCAAAAACTCCTGGGGTACTTCCAACATTTATAAAGGCTTTTTATATGCCTCAAAGGCATTTATAAATTACAAAACTATGGCCATAATGATTAATAAAAATTCACTCGACAAAGACATTCGGAAGAAGATGCAATTAGATTAAATCAAAAAGAGAATATCTATATCGATTTTATAAAATATCTTCTGACCATTTTACTATTTACATGAACCAAAATACCCGGGACGTAGATAATCCCACTCCTTCTAATCCAATTCATGAAATTTGTAACACGGTTGTAATAAGTCAACAGCGGCAACACCGGGTGGCCTACCTGGATTTATTAAGGGTACTAGCCTGCCTGATGGTGGTTCTCTCGCACTCTTGTGATCCTTTTGTTGGGAAGCTAGACACCAATTTAGTGGATTTCACAAATGGTAGCTTCTGGGGATCGCTGCAAAGAGCATGTGTGCCGCTATTTGTCATGATTTCCGGGGCATTATTGTTACCAATAAAAGATACCACAAAAGATTTCTATAAAAGAAGAATGACCCGGGTGCTCTATCCCTTTCTATTCTGGGCCATTGTAACCCCTATCCTGTTTTATTTATTTACCATGGGTCGGCCTGATTTCCCGCAGCGGTCGATTGACAGTCTTCCTGCTGTTTTCAAAAGTATTATTACGCTTCCGCTCAATTTTAATGATGCAACCGTTCCACTATGGTATATTTATATGCTGATTGGTCTGTATCTGATTTTGCCGATGATTTCTCCTTGGGTGGAGAAAGCTGGGAAAAAAGGCTTACAAGTTTATCTGGGCATTTGGGGCGTAACGCTTTTATTGCCATATGCTGGCTATTTATTGCAAGGGATCGGTTATGATAATAAAGGATTACTGGGCATTTGTGATTGGAATAGTACTGGAACATTGCATTATTTTTCTGGATTTCTCGGTTATATGCTCTTAGGTCATTACCTGCGCACCTATCCATTTTCCTGGTCAGGGCTAAAAACTATAGCTATCACCATTCCTGTATTTATCCTTTCCTTCCTGGCAACTTTCTGGGGTTTTACCCATGTCCCAAAAGAGGTTCCAATGCTGGAAATGATCTGGTATTATACCAACATCAATGTTTGTCTCATGACTGCAAGCCTGTTTGTATTATTGCAACGCGTGGAATTCAAAAGCGAGAAAACAAAGCTTTTCTGGCGCCAGATGTCCATCTGGAGTTTTGGTATATTCCTATGTCATTTTACCATTGTGCAAAACGTCTTTTTATGGGTTGACACCTGGGCCGTCTCCTCCTTTTTGAAAATACCGTCCATTGCACTTATTTCCTTTGGACTGGCAACAGTCGTCACCGCACTGCTCTACAGACTTCCATTTCGCAAATATATTATTGGATAAGATGATTTTGATGATTCCAAAAAGGCGACCTGTGGCCGCCTTTTGATGATACTTATGTTTGTTTTTTAATTTCTATTGGGGCTATTTTAACCAGGAAGCAGGAACATCTTTTTTCTCCGTGGAACCAGGGGCACTGTATTGTAATTTGAGAGTATAACCTCCACCACCTTCAATGAATGCCAGCTGGAAAAAATGACTACCTTTTTGCAAGGCGATCTGACCATCTTTTTCTTTTGCCGAATGCAGCCCATCATTGTCAATAACCAGCTGTCTGGCAATTGTAAGATTGGCTCCGTCATCTGCCGTGAGATAAAACGTATAGATACCATCTTCCGGCACGCTTATCACTCCGTTGTATAACAGACCAAAGGAACCTGCTTTTGCTTTTGTTTGATCCACTGTTAAATCCGGCTGATTCCATTTCAGCTTTGGCTTCGCTGTGTTCAAAGCTAAAACACTTTTAAAGTAGCCTTCAAAATACTGAACATTGAGTCCGGTGTAATTTCTTTTCACCATTACAGCAGGCTGAAGTTTGGTTTTTCTATATTCACTGGTAAAGACATCACCACGCAATCCCTTTTGGTTAAATGCAGCAATTTTGTAGGTAGCTGATTCCTTTATTGTTACCCGGT
>DATJDF010000335.1:0-1772 GCA_035497555.1 Arachidicoccus sp.
TAACCCTAATCTGCATCGCTGGAATACAGATTTGCAAGAAGATAATTGCATAATCTTTGAATAGAATGGTTAATAGATAATTTTTCAATCGCCTAAATTGTTTTATTTCGGTTTTGAACCTTATAGAATGAAGAAGATGACTGACATATGCTTCTGGTAATTTCCAGGCGATGCTTAACAAGATGATGCTCCCCTGTAATTGGGCTGCAAAGTAGGGCTATAAACAGCGAAGTAGATTAAAGTAGTATTATTTTAAAGTTAACAGAATTTAATCTTTTTAAATTATCACTTTATTGCAAGTTATCTGCGACAAGTTAATGATATTCTGTAGTTTAATATGTAAAATAGAAAAATTAATGGTGAAGCCATATGAATTCAAGTTATATTAATGTTAACAAAATTAAACCTTTTTAAATTTTTGCAGTATTGGAAGCAAGTCCCAAGTCGATTTAATAATGCCAGCTTGAATCCATCAGAAATGTTGCGGAAAAAGACATTGCCACATTTTTAACTGAAGTTGTTTTTTGAACATGCCCCATTCTACTGCAGGTATTTTGCGGTGTCTGTTCAGTATTGGGCAGTGACAATACAAAAAAATGCACCATTAAAAAATGGTGCATTTAAGTTTTACGAATAATATTGATTCCTAACTACTAAC
Organism: Arachidicoccus sp.; assembly: GCA_035497555.1. GTDB lineage: Bacteria > Bacteroidota > Bacteroidia > Chitinophagales > Chitinophagaceae > Arachidicoccus. The sequence continues at coordinate 659 of DATJDF010000335.1, forward strand.
CGGGAACCCTGGATATATATTTCTGAATTTCTTTGATCTGGGAAACGACTTCCGGCGTTGTCGGATTGCAGGCTTTAGCTTTGCGGAAAAATTCTTTCGCCGCTCTGAATTCTCTTTTATTCATCATGATTTGGCACATTCCCAGATTAGCAACAGCTTTACTTTCCTTATCAGGAATCCCCATTTTTAGGGCGGCACGTAAATAACCTTCTCCGGAACGCATATCTCCGCGCTGCATGGCCATCATACCTAATTGCAATTTATTGGCGCCTTCAGCTTCTGGCATAGATGATCCAATGGCGGATGATCTTTTCAGGTGCTTTTCTGCCTCATCATAATCCTTGTTCATCATGGCCAGATTCCCTTTTAATGTATAAAAAGTTGATCTGACGGGCTTAATTAATAGCCCCGGAAACCAAACGGAACTGATTATTTTTTGGACGGCTTCTATATTTCCCTCTTCCATAGGCTTTTGAATCAATCTTAATGGCCCGATGATAAAATGGGTTACCAGGCCGATAAAGCCTATAAAATAGAGTGGAAACATCGCCCAAAAACCAGCCGATCCTGTTAGGTTTACGATCAAACCTACTATAATTAATAACAGGCTGAGCCAGAAACGATATTTTATAATTAAGTTATAAAACTTCATAAAGTGTTTTTTAGAACGGCAAAGATAAGTTGTTTAGTTTTGGTCTCCGAATAAATCCATATTTTCCTTTCATTTTAGTTCAATTTTCGATTAGAACCCTTACTTTTGCCCCACTTTTTAAACAGGTCTCGTAGTTCAATGGATAGAATAGAAGTTTCCTAAACTTTAGATACAGGTTCGATCCCTGTCGAGACCACACATAAATAATCGTATTTAGTCGGTATTCGATTAATACGGTTATTTTATTTTTAGTGTATTGCTTTATGCAATACAAATACTAATATTTTGCAGAATTGAGGGCTGTTTTCATATTATTATTTTATATTACTTGGCCGCTATAACCTTACCTGCTTTGTCTTACCATTTACTTAGATTGCGGTACATCGAATTATAAAATTTTGGCCCTCTGACACATTTTTAAATTTATAATTGCAAGGTTTTTTTTATTACATGAACGTATTT
>DATJDF010000336.1:0-2471 GCA_035497555.1 Arachidicoccus sp.
GAATATTATATACAACTATTTTTTTCTCCCGAGTATTTTTATTGGGAATCCTAAGAGAAGAAAAACCCGATTCACGAAAGCGCAGCAAAACCATATAGAAAAAGGCTGTAAAGGCAAGTTCCAAAAAGGTAGGACTGAAGGGGAGCAGTGGAACGCAGCCTTATTAGTTTCTTAAACCGGTTTAAGATTTTGCCAGCATTACTGCTGTAATTTTGTGATTCAATTAAAAAATAGAATAATGAGCAAAAGAATCAATATTGCAGAAGTAACACCAACAGGTTACCAGGCAGTGCTAGGATTAGAAAAATTTATGGCAACCACCTCTCTTTCCCATACTGAAAAAGAGTTGATTAAGATCCGTGCCTCACAAATCAATCAATGTGCTTATTGCATAAATATGCACACCAAAGATGCACGCAAATATGGAGAAACTGAACAACGGATATACCTCTTAAACGCCTGGCGGGAGACCACATTATTCACGGAATCTGAGCGTGCCATCCTGGCACTTACTGAGGAAATGACGCTAATCGCTAAGGCAGGTGTAAGTGATGCAACTTATCAGAACGCAGAAAGCATTCTTGGTAACCAGAAGCTTGCAGAGGTGATGATGGCTATCATTACCATTAATGCATGGAACCGAATCGGCGTCAGTACTCATCTGCCTTTCTAAATAATAGTGACATAAATGCGATTAAAATCAAATAGTGCTGACTCACAATGGAGTCAACACTATTTGATTTTACATTTTATTAGATCCCTGTATTTTGCACCACTTCTTAAATCTCGTATTTAACTGCAAGTGTGCATCCCACATGGCATTTATCTATTGAGATGCCTTTAAATTGACCCGGTTTTCTCTTTGACAACTGCGGCAAGTCTTTTACTTAGGGCAAACATGATTAAGCCCGCGATGGCGGCCGCAATGACCAGGATAAGAAAATAATTCTGCTTATGGGTAAAGCTGTCCCAGAAGGTTGCCATCAGGCCCGCTAACTTACCTGCAATAGCATTAACAATAAACCAGGCACCCATCATCAGCGCCGTAATCCTGGGTGGAGACAATTTGGATACAAGCGATAGTCCAATGGGGCTTACCAACAATTCTCCAATCGTAAATATTGCGTAGGTACACACAATCCACGTCGCCTCTGTTTTATCATGGAAAACATCTGTGGACATGACCGCAATGTACATTATCAGTGAAGACAGACCGGCAAACCAAATACCCAAACCTACCTTCATTGGTGTGTTAGGCTCTCGTTTCTTACGTGCCAGCCGGCCAAATAGCCAAACCAGAACGGGGGTGAACAGCACAATAAAGAATGGATTAATTGACTGGAAAATTTCCGTGGATAATAAATTCAGATGACCATCCGGTGGCCAGTACTTCTGCGGAAGATTATTAAAATAGGTATCCGGTCCCTGGGTTTTTACCAGTTTCCCGTCTGGTCCTAAAGTAGATCTGAAGAATTCATCATATTTAATCACTTCATGTGGGTTGGTGGTAACTGGCTCCAAAAAGCCAAATGGCTTGGTTACCTTTTCTAGGCCAGCAGGCATTTCGCGGTTGGTGTATTGATCTGCCCAAATAGTAAGACCCGTACTATTCTGGTTATAAATCACCCAAAAAACAATAGAGACCAGGAAGAAGGAGAATAATGCACCCAGGCCTCTTTTGTCTTCCTTGGTTGCTTTAATATATAATCCAACATAAAAAATGATAATAGGCACACAAGCAAACATGAATGCATCATTGGAAGTAGTCCCAAAAATAGTATGACCTAGCAGTTCATTAAGATTCCAGCCAATGGCGCCGGCAATCGCCGCAGGCAAAAATACATACCCTAATATTTTTTTCATGGGCATATCGCCTTTCTGCAATGGTTTTTTTACGTCACCTTCTGCTACCGTTTTATATCCAAACATGAACCATATCAAAGCAATGGTCATCCCTACGCCAGCTGCCATAAAAGCATATCCCCACCCGTAGTGATTGCGCATATAGGCGGCCACAAAATTACAAACAAAGGCGCCCAAATTAATACCCATGTAAAAAATGTTATAGGCCGTATCTTTTTTGGCTTTCAACTCCTCCTTCGTATAAATATTACCTAGTAATGTACTGATATTGGGTTTGAAAAACCCGTTTCCTACCACCAATAATAAGAGGGCAATATACATGGAGGTTTTGCCCGGGATCGCCAAGACAAAGTATCCTGCAGCAAGCATGGCACCCCCCAAAATAATCGCCTTTCGATAACCCAAATACCTATCAGCAATCAGACCGCCAATAAAAGGAGTCAGGTAAGCCATTGCAATATAGGAACCCACTAAATCGGTGGCCATTTTCAAATTAAAGCCTGCCCCTCCATTTGAAATGGGATCTTTCAGATATAACAAAAAAATACCGACCATGAGGTAATAGCCAAAGCGTTCCCACATCTCGGTGCCAAATAAAATCCATAAAC
>DATJDF010000337.1:0-5894 GCA_035497555.1 Arachidicoccus sp.
TAATTTTGATTTAAATGGGGGAAGCACCGGCTTTGTTTCAAATGATTCTGTTTTGTTTGGTGTAGAAGCGCGCAATAAAGCGATTACGCTCAATGAAAATATCTACACAGCAGGGTTAACATTTAATGATGGGAATTATACGGTTTCCGGCAATGGGGTTATTGCTGGTGTGGGTGGAATAACTAAATATGGAGATACCAGTTCAGTCAGTATTTTGATGAATAAAAATACCTTTACCGGAAAGACGATTATTCATGGGGGTAAATTCGTGATTTCTAATCTGGAATTGGCCGGAAAGCCATCCTCATTGGGTGCCGCGGCGGCAGACCCCAGTAATATCGTTCTGGATCAATCACTTTTAACCATTCTACAGGATTCCTATTCTGACAGGGGTATTACCTTAATCGGAACTGACACCTTGAACATTCCGGAGAATAAGGCGACCATTTTGACAGGTAATGTTATTGGAACTGGCAGTTTTGCCAAAGTGGGCGCTGGTTCAATTTACATGATCGGTAAAAAAAGCCTGACCGGGCCAGTGGATATTGTAGAGGGTACCGTGAATTTGCGTCAGAAAGAAGGGAATGAAGGTGGATTGGGTACCGGTCCTGTCACCATTGAAAATGCACAGATTAATTTGCAGGATGTCCGAAACTATGCAGAGATTGGTTGGGATATTATTGTTCCGGCGGGTAAAACAGCAACAATTAATGCAGATGGTAGAAGTACCATGCTTGGGAAATTGACGGGGGCGGGAGTCCTTAATTTTAAGACACCGTATGTAAGAACTGATCTCAAGGGGGATTGGTCCGGATTTACAGGAATTATCAAGATCTCCGGGTCAGATTTTAGGATCGCCAACCAGAAAGGTTATGGAAATGCCACGTTGAATCTTACTGAAGGAACCATGTATACAATGAGTGGAAGTAGCAATAAGGCCACCATAGGTGCGCTTAATGGAGTTGTGGGGACTTCAGTTAATACTGGAAACTGGACAATTGGGGCTAAGGGGACAGATGCGGTTTTTAATGGGATGATAAGTGGGAATTCTATCATAAAAGTCGGGGAAGGGTCCTGGACATTAACAGGAGCCAATACTTACAAAGGTGGGACGACTGTGCAGGCCGGAAAATTAATCGTCAATAATGCCGCGGGTAGCGGAACCGGTACTGGGGATGTTCAGGTGGCAAGTGATGCGGTTCTTGGTGGTACAGGGATTATCAATGGGGGAATCCTGCTAAATTCAGGCGCCATTTTGGCGCCAGGAGATGCTGCGATTGGGACACTTACCGCCAATGCAACTGTTGACATGAAAGCTGGTGCCATTACTGAAATGGAGGTCAATAAATCCAGTTTGTCAAGTGACAGACTAAGTGTAGCAGGTAGCCTTACTTTAGGAGGTGTGCTAAAGATCCTTACTTTAGGCGGGGATGATTTTGCCCCTGGTGATCAGTTTCAACTATTTGACGCAATGACAATCCAGGGTGGTTTCTCGACTATAGAACCTGCGACGCCCGGTGCGGGGTTGGTATGGGATTTTTCCAGCAGCACGGGCATTTTAAAAGTAATCTCAGATCCAGACGGGGTATTTAATTTGACAGCGGACAACTTTCGTATATCTGCATCAGATGAGACTTGTATATCCAGCAATAATGGGCAAATCAGGATAAATGCGATTGCCCCTTTTGATTATACTGCGACACTTAACGGCGATAACAAAAAGTCGTATGATTTTAAATCCTCCTCACCTTTGGAGATTACCAATCTGTCAGCAGGCAAATACAAGGTTTGTATTACTGTAAAGGGGCATGAGAAGTTTGAGCAAAACTTTGACCTGGTGATCGCCGAGCCGCAGCCGTTGTCCGTGTACTCCTCTATTGATACCGACGATAAATTAGTTACGCTAAGTTTAAAGGGAGGTTCCTTGTATAGGGTTACCTTAAACGGAGAAACAATTAGTACAACTCTTGGCAAAGTCACACTTGCTTTATCACAGGGTTCAAACAAACTGACTGTAAATACCGGAAAGGAATGCCAGGGGGTATTTGAGAAAAGTATTTTACTTGGGAAAGCAAAAACAGTATTCCCGAATCCTTTTACAAATATTATTAATGTCAATATGGGTGGCGAACACATAGCAGAAGCGAATGTCAGCATTTTTAAAATGGACGGCGCCCGTGTTTACGCGAATAAACTACCCGTCCATGGAGGTAAGCTATCGGTTGACCTTTCAGCGCTGTCTACTGGCAATTACCTCTTAAAAGTGAAATCAAAATTGTCTGAAACCACTTATAAAATTATAAAGAAATAGGACAAATATTGATTAACCAACTTTGGCGCAGGAAGGCTTCCTGTTCAAAATGGGGAAGTGAAGGTAGCGGTGGAACAGTAAAATTAATCGGTTCCTGCGTGAAAAAGCATTGTTATCAGTCCAAAGAAAGCCAGGATTCGTCTTGAAGGAGAACTGGTTTCGGCGGAGATTTGTGCAATTCTGTTCAAACGGAATGATGCTAAGCATACAGATCGTTATGAACTGAATATTAAAAGTCTTCTCAATGGGTCCAGCATAGTGAAGACTGTCAATAGCATACAGATTAAGTTGAATCTTAAAAGAAATGTGCCTTACTCGTGGTACACCTTTCAAGGTCTGTGTGTAATTTTAAAATAAACCAAAGTGAGGGGAAGTGTGGTGCTTAACTCGGGGTAATTTTGTTATCTTAGCAGGTGTCAAGACGTATATAAATATTAATAATTTTTTGAATTGAGGTCCAAACGAGAAACGCTAAATGAAGTTGTTAAGTGCTGCGAGATCCGCTTTAATCACGGTGCGGCAATAAGCTGGAAGCATGGTGATTTTGTTGATTTGAGTCGGGAGATCCAGCGGGAAACCTGGACAAACATAAGCCCAAACACACTCAAAAGGATATTTGGTAAAATTTCTGTAGATGAAGATTATGTTCCGCAGCAAGCGACCCTTGATGCGTTAAAAAAATACGGGAAATATGTCGAGCCCAGTAATGTACAAACAGCATTACCCTCTCCACCAGGCCAAACCCCAATCAAAAAGACAAGTACGCTCAGACGATTAAAGCCGCTCCTTGTTATCCTCGCAATAACGATTGTGATAATTGGATATCTGACTTGGTGTTTTTTGGGACCTAATAATCTTTCCGGTAAGATCGAACTTACGCGTACAGAAGGGCATCTACCCGCTACTGCCTTCTTTGATCTTCAATTACCTGAGACGGGCGACAGCTTATTTGTCAATTTTGGTGATAAATCTCCATTGATTTATGTTGGTCCAGCAGAAAAAAATGCAGCACATATTTATTTTATTCCTGGTGTATTTACTGTTTCAATTCAAACCCGGGAGCATACAATTGCATCCACAAGTGCTTATATAAGATCCGATAAGTGGATCGGATTAGCATTTCACCGTCAGAATGATATCCCCAATGATTTCTATAAATTTCCTGCCTTTAGAACCGGCAGTGATAGTGTGTTTCAGATAACAAATAACCAATTGTCTAGGATGGGACTGGATACAACAGGCGTAATTTTGACCCGGCTTTGTAATTATTCGCCTGTTTTGCATAATTCGGACAATTTTATTTTTGAAACGACATTTAAAAATGTCTTATATGAGAAAAGTAATTACTGCCGAAGTACACAATTCCAAATATCCGGTAGCAACAGTATGATCAGGTTTAAATTGGTCAGTTCAGGATGCAGTCTACGTGTTTTGAATGTGGTCAGTGAAAAAACATTCAGAGGAGCAACAAACAATCTGTCGCAATTTGTGCTAGACCTCAAAAAGTGGAATACCGTAAAATTAGTAAATCAAAACAAGCATGTAACCCTGTCTGTAAACGGTAAACTGATATTCACGGGGACCTATCAACGCAGCTTAGGTGAAATAAAAGGATTGTTTCTGGAGTTTGAAGGGACCGGTCTTGTGAAAAGTTGTGCGCTCAAAACTTATGACGGAAAGATGCTTTATAATTTTTAGGATCCGGCTTCGTCGGTACTAAATATTCCAGACTAATACTTTCTTGGTCCGGAATGTAATGTCACAAGAACAATGTTGGAAATGTTTTTACAAAAATTGTGTGAGACAAACCGGGTTTAATGACAAGGTGATTTGGGAAATCAAGCTTGGCAATACGGCTTGAATGATACATTATTGTTATTTTCTTATTGATTTACAGTAAATTACGCTGATCACGACTTTGGTAAGATTTTGATTAGTTGGGCTTATTGCAACTAAATGGGTAAATTCTATCTTTCGATTAATATTTGGGCTGGAAAGAAGCAGGTAATTTTATGTCAGACATTGAGATGCATTCTGCGCCCATTTCAGGGCCCTTCCAAATATTATATTGAAAACAAAAAATTAGGTTGAAAATGAAAAACGTCGTCAATTTTCTCAGGTTACTATTCCCGATCTCAAAAGCAGAACTTGTTATGAAAAGGAAGCTGAACCTATTATGTGTATTTGTATTTGCGATCGCTTCCTTTAGTGCATTCAAGAATCCAATTTCCAACAAAACTTACCTAATTACCGAATTCGGAGCCAAAGGTGACAGTATAACGCTCAATACAAAAGCCATTCAAAATTGTATCGATAAGTGCAGTGCAGGTGGTGGTGGAACAGTTGTTATCCCCAAGGGAGTGTTTACAACCGGATCTATCTTCCTTAAAAAAGGTGTAAACCTGCTTGTTGAAAAAAGCGGGAAACTGAGAGGATCTACTGAGTCAGGGGACTATCCGCAGATTGCCACCCGATGGGAGGGAATAGAACGAAATTGGATAGCCGCCCTGGTTAACGCGATTGATCTGCAAAATATAGAAATTAGTGGAGAGGGAACCATCGATGGTTCAGGCGAGGTTTGGACGCAGCGGGGCATTCAATTCCGTGATAAGCGACCAAAGGGTACCGCTGCTAAAAGCCTGACGGCCTTTTTACCCAGACCACGCTTAATTGGCATTCAAAATTGTAGCGGTGTAAAAGTTAACGGTTTAAGTCTGCATAATCAGGCATCCTGGGGACTATTTGTGCTATACAGCACTGATATAAATATAGCCGACCTAAATATTACAGCTGATCATAATATTCCAAGTTCCGACGGGATTGATATTTGTTCAAGTAACAGGGTCCACATCACCCGTACATTTATAGATGTGAATGATGATTGTATCTCCATCAAATCTGGCAAGGATGAGGATGGGTTACGTGTTAACCGCCCTTCAGAAAATATTTTAATTGAAAACTGTCATTTCGCTTATGGCCATGGTGGGGTTGCCATGGGAAGCGAAACTTCAGGTGGTATTCGCAATGTTGAAATCAGGGATTGCTTGATCGACTCCCAAAACTGGGCGCCTATCAGATTTAAATCGCAGCCCAGCCGCGGCGGGGTAGTTGAAAATATAACTTACCGCAACATCAAACTTAATAATACCCGGAAGGCATTTGAATTTAATATGGCCTGGCGGATGGTTGATCCCAAGCCAGCAGCAAAAGTGTTGCCCGTAGTGCGTGGTATCAGGATCATTAATGTTACAGGTACGGCAAATGCTGTAGGTGACATAAGCGGATTGCCGACAAGTCCTATACAGGGAGTACAATTTCAGAATTGTAATATCAAAGCGGAAAAAGGAATGACGATCCAGTATGCTAACAAGGTGGATCTTTCGGGGCTAACAATCACTGGTGTAAAAGGGGACGCCGTGATCCGGAAAGCTGTGCAGGATAAATAACATAGATAGCCTTTCCGAATTGAAACTATTTTTCCCCTATCTTCAAATTGACCACGGTTTATTAAATAACTTAATATTACAATGAAGAATTTTCGAATCTTCCTGACTATAATAGCCATTTTTTGCATAACATTACT
>DATJDF010000338.1:0-2098 GCA_035497555.1 Arachidicoccus sp.
TGATGTGCGCCGGTTATGATGGTAACCCTGTCCCTGACCCTGGCTTCGCATTAAAAGGCTGGAAGGTAAGATGGGAAGGGTTAAAACCTATGCCCTAATGAAAAAAATCTTAGATAATAACACACCTTGTTGGTTAGGAACAAAATAACAGATTTGACTTATCATTAGCTTTCGTATTCCCTGTTCAGCTTCAGATGCTGCCATATTTTGTCCCTAACATGATCAAACATTAAAAAACCTGTTTTATGCATTCAAAAAAGCCTCTTTGCTCGATTTATCATTCAGTCTTAAATGGTTCCCTTGGCGGCTGCAAAGTTACAGCCCGGCCTGCTGCCACTCACACCTGGCTTAAGCCGGTTCGCTTAGTTTTAATTTGCCTGCTTCTGTTGATTACAAGTGTGCAGTATTCTTATGGCCAGTCAAAAACGATCAATGGTACTGTCCTTGATGCGGTGACTGGAAAACCACTGGCAGGCGCAAGTGTGGAGCTTGCAGGGACGACCACAGGCACTTCAACGGATTCTCTTGGAGAATTCAGTTTGCTGGTTTCTTCTATTCCATGTACAATTACAGTACACTATGTAGGTTATCAACAGATAACCCAGGTAGTTAAAAACACAACCGTAACGGTCGGTCTGACAAGTGCAGAGCAGGCTGATCTAAATGACGTGGTTGTTGTTGGATATGGCAACCAAAAAGCACGTAATGTTACAGGCGCTATCTCTTCCCTCAATACAGAGAATTTTGACGAACGTCCGATCAACCGACTGGAACAGGGTTTGGTAGGTCAGATCCCCGGGGTGCGGGTTCAAACCACCAGTGGTATTCCAGGAGCAGCCATGAGTATCAATATCCGGGGTGCCGGTTCGATGGGTGCCGGTAATGAGCCTTTGTATGTTATTGATGGTTTTCCGCTGACCACCACCAGCCAGAACAGTGCTGGCAACTGGTCCAGCGGTAGTCCGCTGGATAATATCAATCCCAATGATATTGCCTCCATCGAAGTATTGAAAGATGCTGCTGCAGCTGCCATCTATGGTTCCAGAGCCGCAAACGGTGTTGTGATTATTACGACGAAAAAAGGAAAGCTCGGCAAAAATAAAATTAATGTCAATGCCTACTACGGGGCTTCAAAGGAAGGCAAAAGGCTGGATATGTTAAGTTCTCAACAGTGGATCGATCGAGCCAAAGGCTGGATTGACGACAACTGGGTCGCCTCAGGCCCTGACCGGACAGCCAATCAGACGACAGCTGAACGTCAGGCCATCGTAGGTAAACTGGATCCGAAACTGATGTATGATGTACGTTGGGATGAGCCGGGGCATCCAGGGCTGGATTATATAGACTGGCAGGATATGGCCTTTCGAAATGGCAATTTCCAGAATTATCAGTTGTCCTCCAGCGGTGGTACAAAAAATGTTCGTTATTATATCTCCGGCAATTACCAATACCAGAAAGGTTATGTTATTGGACTCGATTATAAAACGTATTCCGCTCGTGCTAATGTAGAAGCGACCCTGGCAAAAGGAATAAAATTTGGATTAAACCTTGCACCTTCCTATAGCATCCAGAATAATCCTGGAGTAGAAGGTAAGGACAATACCTTACATAAAATCATCGGTACCACACCAGTGATGGAAAATACACCCAACGAAAATGGCGCTTTATATCAGAGCGCCTATCCATGGGGAAGTAGTGGAACCAATCCGATCCCCAGACTTGAAAACCGGGTGGGGCGTTATAAAAACTTCCGGACGATCGCGACAACTTATTTGGATGTTGATTTGATTTCACACGTGAAATTCAGGACTTCCCTGAATTTCAGTAATTCAGACAGAACATCCCAATCCTATCTGCCTTCTGATAATCTGGAATCCATTAAAGGGACCTATGGGACAGACCGGACCCAGACCCTGGTCAATGAAAATACCATTTCATATACAAATACTTTTGCAGAAAAACACAACCTGAATGTTGTAGTCGGACATTCCTACAATACCTATAATAATGAGGGTTCGGGTATAACTTCTGACGGTAATTATGATAATTATTTTACCCAGGTAGTTCCAGCCAACTCCAATGGGAGCAGTGATGCAAC
>DATJDF010000339.1:0-1687 GCA_035497555.1 Arachidicoccus sp.
GTATAGTACCCCAGATCATGAAAGGCAATGTTCTGAGTAATGGCGAATTAGATTATCCTTGTCCGGTTGGGGATTTTGGGATCCGTAAAATCGGTCTTCAACCAGAAACCAGTATTGAGACCAGTAGTCAGTCCGGTGAAATAATATTGGTATTGGATGGAGATATTAAAATCTCGGAAGCTGTTGAAGGAGCGGAAGCAGAAAATGACAATAGCCTGCATCTTTTCAAAGGGGAAGCAGCTTATATACTACCGGCAACAAAATACAAATTATATTCAGATGAAGGCGGACAGGGTTACAAGGCATTTGTACCCGTAGATGATTAATATAAGAAAAAATTGAAAAATGGTTTAATCCATAAGTCTTTTATTTCTCGGATCCATTGCATTCATTATCTATTTTCTGTGCAACTGATTTCTAGAGTGTTAAAGCTGAGTATCTTGCGAACAAGAGGAAACCTCGTCTGCGTCAATGCTAAGGCCGACTAAAGAAGAATTCCAAAAAGGAAAAGAATTTCCGCAAAGATGTAAATCATGTAATCAGTAAGACCATTGTGGAGGATGCTAAACGCTCCGGTCGCGCAATCGTACTCGAGGATCTAAAGGGTATACGCGACCGGATAAGGGTTCCTAAAGCACTCCGCAGCAAGTTTTCAGGTTGGTCATTCTCCCCGTTAAGGCAGTTTATTAGTAATAAAGCGCAGCGCTGTCATGCGTGTGCCCATATTGAGAAAGCCAACCGAAGATTCCAGGCCGAATTCAGATGCCGCCGGTGCGGCCATGAAGATAATGCAGATGTAAATGCAGCCACAAACATTAAATTACCCACTGAGATCAACACAGCTCATCGTCGCATGGCCGGATTTATCCGGCTGTAGTGAGCAACCACCTGTCTTTGAGGTGGGTGGTAAGGTGATTTAGAAAGTCGCCGTAATGATTATGGCGACTTTGCTTTTAAGAGGCTTGGTTAAATTAAAACAAAATACTTCATAAGGCCTATCCGGTCAATTAGAGGTGCATATATTTGATGCTATAAGCAAATGTTAAAATGATAGTTTTATTTGATACTTTCTTTTGTTTTCAATAATAAAATTCTTAGTTTTGCCCTCTTGCTTCATTCGATAAACGCCAATTACTCATGGAAGATGAAACTGATGTCCGTTACATGGACTTGGTGGCGGAGCCACCAGAATTATATCATAAGCGCCCAGCGCCGGGAACTTTTATGGATCCTTTATCTGATTTTGCATTCAAAACTTTGTTTGGCAAAGAGCAGCATAAGGAAATACTTATTGCCTTTCTAAATGATGTTTTTGAGGGTCGAAAAAAGATTATTGATCTGCAATATATAAATACTGAAGTCAAAGGTGAAACCATGGGTAATCGGTCTATTGGGATTGATGTTGCATGCGTGAGCGATCAGGGCGAGCAATTTATAGTTGAAGTCCAGCGCAGATATCAGGAGTTTTTCAATGACAGGGCATTTTTTTACTGTGGACACTCCATTAGTTCTCATGCACCTAAAGGCAAAGTTGATGGTATCGACTGGAATTACGAACAAAAGGCAGTGTATTTTGTCAGTATTTTGGACTTCTGCCTTAAAGATGCGCCACCAGAAGATTATTTTCACAAAGTAAGTCTGTTTTATGAAGGAACTGACCAGCGGTTTACGGAAAAAGTGCAGTTAA
>DATJDF010000340.1:0-1532 GCA_035497555.1 Arachidicoccus sp.
ATAAACGTCAAAGGTGAGATCCATCCACCCATTTCTGATACCAAAGTGGTGCTTTATTTGCAACTTGTTCAGCTCAATAATCCGACCTTCAGATTAGATATATCCCGCAGCGTAATGGTGCCGGGCCTGTATTCCAATGTAGGATCTGTCCCTGTTTCTTTTCCCGGTGAACTCAAAAAAAGCACCGCCTGAAAAGGAAAATATATTTCGCCATAAAGGTCCTGGTGCATCGTGTTGTAATCTCCAATTGAATATTCCAGAATTAAGGGCGTCGGTTTTGTTTGACCTTGTCCACAACAACATTTCAGAAACCCTTCCAGAGCGGATGGATAAATTGTTGTTGCTATTGGGTGCAACTCTCAAACAACACACCAAAATAAAGAGAGTAGTATCTTAACGAAGAAATCGGAAATATTAGTAGATTCATTTTTTAAGTCCATTAAGAATGGTAATTACAAGAATGCTCTATCGGAACTTTTAAGTTCTAATGCCAGTGTTAATTTAAAAGATTCGGCTACTGTCAACCTATCAAACAAGTTCAATATGATTAATGAGTTATCTGGAAAATTTATTTCAGAAAGACTTTTACGAAAAAGGGAAATTGGCAACGACTTAGGCGTATACGTTTACTTTGTTAGTTATGATAAAAGATTTTATAGATTTACATTTTATAACAATGGAAGTGTCATAAAAATCTATAAAATTTCTTTTGATGATAATATAGATTCAGAGATTGAGGAGAGCATGAGATTATATGCGAATTAGATAAATAATACTTATTATAATTAAAATTATAGCTGCAGCTATCATTATCCAAGGTACTGCTTGAGTAATGTAGTCGTTGATAAAAAATTTGTTAGGGTCTTCTTCTTGATATATGATTTGAACCTTTTTACCTGTTTTATATATACCTGGAAAAACGCCTATTTTGCTTTTTTGGGTAATCCATTGATTCTCTTTTGTTAAGAATCGAACTATAGGATGGTTCGATCTTGCGTAATTGTTCGCGACATCTATTGAGTTAACAGTATCGAAAATTATTCCATCAGTTTTAATCCCATTGCTTTTGATCTTATTAAATTCAATCAACGACTTGATAGCAAATACGATCATGAATGCCGAAATAAATATCAGAATTAAAGATGGCGTCATAAAATTTAGTTTTATTAGTATGTGTTAGAAGTTCGAGCATTTAAAGATAGAATAAACAGCCAAACTTAAGAATTAAAAGTTGATACTCTGTAAAGATCTAAAATGTTTTTATAGAAGGCTGGTAATTCTAAACAAAATTAGTTTATGATAGATTTCCCTTAAATGTACTAATAAATTTAGTTGCCTTTGCAAGGCCTTCTTGGTGACTACAAGCAAATTTTAACCAATTGGTGCTTGCAATTTTGTATAAAAATAGAACATCTAGTTTCGGCTTCCCTTTACCATTGTTGTTAAGGTATATTGTTTATAAGACGTACTTCTATCAGTCTTGTACAGACGTAATATTTTGTAGTTTCCGAATGGATGGCGAAATGCATTGA